>WQTX01000112.1 GCA_009786075.1 Bacteroidota bacterium
TCCTACAAATATTTTCGGTGCTCTGCACCTTTTGCGCTGTCGCTTACAAATTGTAAGCAATTGGAAAAATCATTTGACTTTTAGGACAGCCTCTTTTTTCTTAAGTCCCCCTTGAGGGGGATTTAGGGGGCTTCTTACCCCATAGTAACATCAACCACAACTTCGCCCGATGTAAACACCGGCACTTTGTTGCCTTCGATTTCTTTGCCATTAACCACTACTTTTTTCACACCTTTCGATACGTGATTTGGGTTTGTGATATTGATTTTGTAGGTAGCTCCACGGAATTTACGGGTTACTTTCAATCCGTCCCATGCGGTTGGAATACATGGGTCTATAATTAAACCGTCTAACGCTGGGCGCACACCGGCAATCCATTGTGTTCCTGCAACATACGTCCATGCAGAAGTTCCCGAAAGCCATGCGTTACGTCCCATACCAAACTGTTTATGCTCGTCGCCCAACACGTTTTGCGGGTAGCAATATGGTTCCGATTCAAAAATTTCGAGTTTATCGTTTTTCGATGCAGGGTTTATTTGGTTGTAATATTGAAAGGCTCTGTCGCCGCGTCCGGCAATTGTTTCGGCAATCATCATCCACGGATTGGCGTGTAAGAAAATACCGCCGTTTTCTTTCGCACCCGGAGGGTAAGTCGAAACACCGCCAAGTTCAGGGTCGAAACCATTGTAACCGGGCCAACTTAATTTTATACCGTATGAAGTATTTAATTTATCGTAAATTGTATCAAGACCTTGAATCATGCGCTCGCCTTCGGCAAATCCCGAAATTACGGGCCATGATTGACCATTGGTAAATACTTTTCCGTATTTGTTTGCATCGCTGCCAAGCGCTTCGCCGTTTGGTTTAAACCAGCGTTTCCACCATTTGCCGTCCCACGCATGCTCGTTTACCGCTTTTTTCATTTCAGCATAGTAGCCTTCAAGCGTTTTTTTGTATTCGGTTTCGCCTATTACGTCGCAAATATCAAGCATTTCAACGATTGCTTTTCCGAAAAGGTTGGCGTTAAATAACGATTCTGCACCTTTTGCCAAATTTACGGTATCGTTCCAGTCGGCAAAGCCCAAGTGAGGTAAACCGTGTTGTCCTCTATCGTTCCAAGTGAAATTGATTGAGCGTTTTAAGTGTTCCCACACAGTGCCTTTTTCGCGTTGTTCAAGAGGCAATTTTTTGTCGTAGAATGTAATTTCTTTTTTCAAGAAATCTAAATTTCCGGTTTCTTTCAAATATTGCGCTACGGTTTGCACAATCCACAAATGGTCGTCGCCGTAGTAATCCGGCAAATGCGGCTCTTCGCGCGAATCGCCTTCGTTTGCTTCCATTGTTGAAGGGAAATATTGGTGCATAGCCGAACCGTTTGCCAACTGTACCGAAAGTAAATTTTCGGCAAGCACACGAGCTTCTTCCGGCATGTGCGACATTGCGCCAAGCAAATCTTGCGAAGAATCACGGAAACCAATACCACGCGAGCTACCAAATCCTAATTGATACATTGACAAATAACGCGACCAGTTTTTAGTAGTGTGGCACTGACGCGGATTGTGTACGTTTATCATAGAATTGAACGACGCATCGGGACTTTCAATTACCATTGCTGTCAAATATTCTTCCCAGAATTTAGCCAATTCGGCAAATGCTTTATCAACATTGGCAAGATTGCGATATTTTGCAATTTCTTCTTGTGCCTCAGCCATTGATGCTTTTTGCGTCAATTGCGTGCAAGTGCGTTGCGTTTCGCCGTTCGCCATTTTTCCGAATTTAATCATAAGGGCAGCAATATTATCGCCGCGCAAACATTCCGAATTCGACAATTCCGGTTTTTCCAACGACAAAGGATTGGCAAACGAGCCATATTCATAATCGCCAAGGAACACACGGCGGTCGCCTTCAAACGAAGAAACCGGACGGTCGCAGGTAACCAAATTCACAGCGTATTGTTTTTTCATAAATGCGTATTGCTCAAGCACCACGTGTCCCGATTGTTCCCAATGACCGTTCAAAGTCATGGTTTGCGGCACCCAGTCGGCATTTGTCAATTGTTTCAACGCATCGAAGTGTGTAAATTCATATACCGGAATTACATCTATTTCCATGTCTTTACCCGAAATATTGGTAATTTTGATATCTTGCAACAACGTTTGCGCTCCGGCAGGAATGAAAATCGTAATTTCTGCTTTCACGCCGTAAGCCTCAACAACCCACGTGGTGTACGAAAGCCCTATGTGGCACTCAAATTTGTCTAATTTTTTAAGCGTTGGCGTAAAAAACGGCGAAAATACGTTGTACGTACCGTCGGCATTTTTTATACGAATATACACCGTAGAAGCTTTGAAATCAGACTGTGGCATTTGCGCAATGTATTTTGTAATACGATTTAAAGCAGGGTCGCCTTTGCAAATAAGCGCACCGCCCGTATTATCAACAATACCTCCAAACTCCAATGTTCCCACGTAATTAGCCCACTTAATTGGTGTTTTTGGAGTGGTAATTACATACTCTTTTTTTTCGTCGTCAAAATATCCGAATTGCATAGAATAAATGTTTTATAAGTTAATAATATTTTAGTTTTTTAGGTTATAGGTTTTAGGGGTTAGGAATTGCGTTACCACCTTTCGTCATTCCTGCGTAGGCAGGAATCTCATATCTTTTGCAGGGAGATTCCTGCCTACGCAGGAATGACGGCAGAAATAAGGCTTGTGTTTCATATCTACCCCAAATACGTTTTCAAAATTTTACTCTTAGGCACTTGTTTCAACCGGCGCACAGCTTTTTCTTTAATTTGACGAACTCGTTCACGGGTCAAACCAAATTCTGCGCCAATTTCTTCCAAAGTAAACGGGTTTTTCACTCCCAAACCAAAATACAAGCGCACAATCGACGCTTCACGTTCGGTAAGTGTAGAAATCGCACGTTCAATTTCTTTGCGCAGCGATTCTTGTATCAACAATTGGTCGGGCGAAGGGGTATCTTTATTATCGAGAACATCATATAATGTACCCTCTTCACTTTGCGAAAGCGGAGCGTCCATAGAAATGTGGCGACCCGAATTTTTGAGCGATTCTTTTACATCGCGAGTGCTACATTCGAGTTGTGCTGCAACCTCTTCGGCTGTTGGCTCGCGCTCAAATTCCTGCTCCAATGCCGAAAGCGTTTTATTTATTTTATTGATGGAACCAATTTTATTCAACGGCAAACGCACAATACGAGCCTGCTCAGCAAGAGCCTGCAAAATAGACTGACGAATCCACCATACGGCGTATGAAATAAATTTAAAACCGCGAGTTTCGTCGAAACGCTGCGCAGCTTTAATCAAACCCAAATTACCTTCATTAATTAAGTCGGGCAAGCTAAGCCCTTGATTTTGATATTGTTTTGAAACCGAAACAACAAAACGAAGATTAGCCTTAATTAATTTATTCAAAGCTCGTTGGTCGCCTTCTCGAATGCGTTTTGCCAACTCAACCTCTTCTTCGGCAGAAATCAAATCAACTTTACCAATTTCGTGCAGATATTTATCTAACGAAGGCGTATCGCGATTTGTAACCTGTTTTGTGATTTTTAATTGTCTCATTATTATATAATTAGGGTAAAATTATCAAAATGGCTTGCAAATTTCGCATTTTTTTTGGGATTAGCTATGTTTTTTTTGAAAAAATTTAGGTAATCGCACAAAATTTTGCAGTTAATGCGAATTAAGTAGTTAGTAAAATTTAATGATATGTTTTTTGGATTGCTTCACTTCGTTCGCAATGACGCTCTTTTGAGGGTTAGTGCAAATCAACAAAAAAGCGTCATTGCGAGGAACGAAGCAATCCAGAAATTGTTATGTTTAGTAATTGCGGACATTCAATTTTTTTAGACAGCTACTTTTTATAATGAAACATTACCCCAAAAAGCTCAAGAACAATCCCGCCACCACCGCCGAACTAATCGTACCGGCAACATTTGGTCCCATGGCGTGCATGAGTAAAAAATTGTGAGGATTAGATTTCGATGCCACATATTGCGACACTCGCGCCGCCATTGGCATAGCCGAAACTCCGGCAGAACCAATAAGTGGGTTGATTTTTTCTTTCAAAAATAAGTTCATAAATTTTGCAAACAATACGCCGCCGGCAGTTCCTATGGCAAATGCAAAAACGCCGATTACAATAATTTTCAACGTTGACATATTGAGGAAAGTTTCCGCCGATGCGGTTGCTCCCACTGTGATACCCAAAAATATAATTACGATATTCATTAATTCATTTTGCACGGTTTTGCTCAATCGTTCTACCACACCACATTCGCGAAGTAAATTACCAAACATTAAACTACCAATCAAAGCAGTGGCTTTCGGAAGAGCCAATCCCACAATTACGGTAATAAAAATAGGGAATAAAATTCGCTCGGTTTTTGAAACGGCGCGTAGTTGTTTCATGTGTATTGCACGTTCGTTTTTCGAGGTAAGCGCGCGCATAATCGGCGGCTGAATAACCGGCACAAGCGCCATGTACGAATATGCGGCTATGGCAATGGGTCCCAATAAATGCGGCGAAAGTTTCGATGTCAGGAAAATTGCCGTTGGACCATCGCTACTGCCAATAATTGAAATTGAAGCCGAATCGGCTGCCGAAAATCCTAATGCAAGCGCGGCAAGAAATGGAATAAAAATACCGATTTGCGCCGCTACGCCCAAAAATATTGTTTTCGGGTCGGCTATCATTGGTCCAAAATCGGTCATTGCGCCTACGCCGAAAAATATCAAACAGGGATAAATGCACAGTTTTACGCCCAAATACAAATAATCGAGCAGTCCGGCTGTGTTTACAAAATCGTCCCACAGAATTTCGCCGGTGCTGAACAATGCCGGATTGAATAAATCGGCTCCAGGTAAATTGCTGAGCAACATACCAAACGCTATGGGCAACAGCAAGAGTGGTTCAAATTTTTTGACAATTGCCAAATAACACAGCACAAACGAAACAATAAGCATAAGGAGTGTCCCCCAATTGCCACCAAAAATTGCAGCCAAACCATTGTCGGTTAAAAATGCTTTGGTAGCCGATATAAGACCAAGTGTTTCAAAATAAACAACCTCACTTTCTTGTGTCGGAGTTGCAATTTCTGTTGATGCGCTTTGTGAACATTCCGTAATTTCGTTTGCAAACGAGTGAAACGATGCTACACTGAGCAATAAAGTAATTGAAAATAATCGGAGGAGGTTCTTCATAAGTATTTTAATAGTTTTAATTTTGGATTGCTTCACTTCGTTCGCAATGACGCTCTTTTGAGAATTTGCACAAACCAACGAAAGAGCGTCATTGCGAGGAACGAAGCAATCTATATATGTAATATTAAACAGTTTCCAATTCAAACAACGGGTCGCCTTGCATAATGTTTTGTCCGGTTTCAACAAGAATGGCTTTAATAACGCCGGCTTTTTCTGTCATTATGTTGTTTTCCATTTTCATAGATTCCAACACAACTATGGTGTCGCCGCGTTTTACGGTTTGTCCTGCTTTTGCCACTACTTTGAGAATTGTACCCGGAAGCGGCGACGGCACTGCTTGCGATTTTGGTGCAGCCGGAGCCGAATCTTTACTGAAAGTTTTCAGCGGCACTATTGTTGTTTCCTCTTCTTTTTCACGTTCTATGGCTACTGCATAATTTTTACCGTTGAGTGTAAGGTTTACAATATCTTTTTCTACGCTGTTCACCGAAACTTCGTATTTATTTGTATCTATTGAGAATTTGAATGTTTTCATTATAAAATTTTTATCTGTGTAAATTATTAATACCGTAAAATTTAGCGTTCCAGGGCGATTGTACATCTTTAATCGTAATACGATAACTTTCTTTATCGTGACTGTCGTTGAAATACAAATACAAGGCTGTTGCAAGCGCTGCATTTTCCTGTTCGCTTAGTGTTACTTTGCTCGCCACCGCTTTGGCTGCTCTGGCTGCTTGTTTTTTTGTGTTGTGTGCCGACATAATTTTTCCAAAATAAGAAAGAATAATAACAAGGATAGTCAATACCGCAAATACTACCAGCATGCAAAAGCCGGAAAATAAAAAGGCATGTTTCCAATTAACTGCTAAAAGTTCCATACATATAAATTATAAAGGTATGTTACAATGTTTTCTTAAAGGATTGGTTACACGTTTTGTTTGCAAACGTTGCAACGCACGGAACACTCTAAAACGGGTATTGCGCGGTTCAATCACATCGTCGATAAAACCATATTTAGCCGCTTGATATGGGTTGGCAAACAAGTCGTTGTATTCTTGTTTTTTCTCGTCATATTTTGCTGCTTTTGCTTCGTCGGTTTCTTGCGCTGCAATTTCTTTTGCATACAATACCTCAACTGCGCCTTCGGCTCCCATTACTGCAATTTCGGCAGTGGGCCACGCATAATTCACGTCGCCGCGCAATTGTTTGCTACTCATTACAATATGTGCACCTCCGTACGATTTACGCAATGTAACAGTAACTTTCGGCACAGTAGCTTCGCCGTAGGCAAACAATAATTTTGCGCCATGCGAAATTACACCGCCATATTCTTGCGTACTTCCGGGTAAAAATCCGGGAACATCAACAAGCGTTACAAGCGGAATATTAAACGCATCGCAAAAACGAACGAAACGAGCGCCCTTGCGCGATGCTTCAATATCGAGCACACCGCCCAAATACATTGGTTGATTGGCAACTACACCCACCGGCATACCGCCGATTTTGGCAAATCCTACAATAATATTTTTTGCAAATCCTTTGTGAACTTCCAAGAAATCGCCATCATCGACCACGCAGGCAATTACTTCTTGCATATCGTAGGCTTTTTTCGCACTTTCGGGAATTATATCGTTCAACAAATCGCAGTTGCGGTCTATTGGGTCGGTAAATGCTGTGCGTACCGGTTCTTCCAAATTGTTTTGCGGAATATAACTTATCAATTTGCGTATCATTGCCAAACATTCTTTTTCGTCGGGAGCCATAAATTGCGCCACGCCCGATTTTGTGTTGTGCATATACGCGCCACCCAAATCGTCGGTTGAAATTGTTTCGCCGGTTACGGTTTTCACAACTTTCGGACCGGTTAAGAACATATAACTGTTTTGTTCGGTCATAAAAATAAAGTCGGTCAATGCAGGCGAATACACCGCACCACCGGCGCAAGGACCCATAATTGCCGAAATTTGCGGAATTACACCCGACGACATAATATTGCGCTGGAAAATTTCGGAATAGCCCGCCAAACTTTGAATACCTTCTTGAATACGAGCGCCGCCGCTATCGTTTATGCCAATTACCGGAGCACCGGCTTTCATTGCCATATCCATAATTTTGCAAATTTTTTGCGACATAGTTTCCGACAAAGAACCGCCGATTACGGTAAAATCCTGTGCAGACACAAACACCAAACGTCCGTCGATGCTACCGCTGCCAACCACAACGCCATCGCCAAGGAAGGTTTGTTTTTCCATGCCGAAGTTGGTGCAACGGTGTTCCTTAAACATATCGTATTCCTCGAAACTTCCTTCGTCCAACAACAATTCTACACGCTCACGAGCGGTGTATTTTCCTTTTGCGTGTTGTGCTTCTATTCGTTTTTCGCCGCCGCCGATTTTTGCTTTGCTGCGGAGGGCGATTAGGTTGTTTAATTTATCTTGATTACTCATTATAATTAGGTATATTAATTTTTATTTTATGTATGTAGAGACGTGGCGTGCCGCGTCTTTTGATTTGAGGAGACG
>WQTX01000113.1 GCA_009786075.1 Bacteroidota bacterium
TTCGTGTCTTTTTGTCTTCGTGCCTTCGTGTTTATTTTTTTAAGCGCAAGCGCATTTTTAGTAAACACGAAGACAGAAAGACATGAAGACACGAAGTTAATTTATTGGACTAATTCATAATATTTATTTTGATTCAAATTTAAACAGATTCTTAATGTTTGAATACTCATTTTTATTCGACATAAATTCTCTAATCACTAACCACTAAAATTAAACTTCTTTCCTCAATCTGCCAACCGGAATACCCAATTGTTCCCGATATTTTGCAACAGTGCGGCGAGCTATTACGTAACCTTTTTCTTTTAAAATTTCTGCCAATTGTTCATCGGTAAACGGATTTTGCTTGTTTTCATTTTCTATATTTTCTTGCAAAATTGCCTTTATTTCGCGGCTCGAAACTTCTTCGCCGGCATCGGTTTGCATACTTTCCGAAAAGAAATGTTTCAATTGAAAAATTCCGTAGGGAGTTTGCACATATTTACTATTCGCCACGCGTGAAACGGTGGAAACGTCTAACCCGACAATTTCGGCTATATCTTTGAGTATCATTGGTTTTAAGCGAGCTTCGTCGCCGGTTTCAAAAAATGCTTTTTGATATGAAAAAATTGCTTGCATGGTATTCAAAAGCGTATTTTTTCGCTGTTTTATGGCATCAATAAACCATTTTGCGCCATCTATTTTTTGTTGAATAAACTGTACCGCCTCTTTGTTCGATTTCGATTTTTCGCCGCCTTGCTTGTAGTGGGCATACATATCAATATACGATTTGCTCACATGAAGTTCGGGTTCATTGCGAGCGTGCAAGTGTATGCTCAATTTTCCGTTGTGGTCTTCAATTATAAAATCGGGTGTTATAAATTGCGTAGTACCTTTTTGCTGCGCATCGGAATAGGCATTCCCCGGCTTTGGATTGAGTTTCATAATTTCGTCAATCGCATCTTTCAAATCTTCTCGCTCAATTTCAAGCGATTGCAAAATTTTATCGTAGTGTTTTTTGGTAAATTCGGGGTAATAATTGCGCAAAATTTCGGCAGCGGTAAGAGTTGTTGCCGTTTTGTGTTTACGTGTAATTTGCAGCAGCAAACATTCCTGTAAATCACGTGCACCCACACCGGCAGGGTCTAACGATTGCACAAGTTTCAAAATATGTTGCAGCTCTTTTTCCGATGTTTCAAGATTCTGCGAAAACATAATGTCATCGCATATATTTTCCAAATCTCGGCGCAGGTAGCCTTCGTCGTCAATATTGCCAAGAATAAAATCGGCAACAAACATTTCGTGTTCGTTCAAATCGAGCAAACTCAATTGTTCATATAAATTTTCATGAAACGAATTTCCTACCGAAAACGGGATTTCTTTGTTGTCGGAATTACCGGAATTGTTGTTGTCTTTGAATTTATAATTGGAATATTCGTCTTCGTTGAAATAGTCGTCAATCGTAAATTCGTTGTCGCTATCACGTTCACTATCGTAATCATCATCATCATCGCGGTCATCGTCATCGCGGTGGCTTTGTTCGTCGTTCGGTTCATCGAACTGTTCGTCAATTTCCAATGCCGGATTTTCTTCCATTTCCTCTTTTATGCGCTGTTCGAGCATCATAGTAGGAATTTCAAGCATTTTAATTACTTGAATTTGTTGCGACGATAATTTTTGTTGCAACTTTTGCTGTAATTTTTGGTCGAGCATGGTTTAGTTTGTAAGTTTACAAGTTAGTAAGTTTGCAAGTTAATTGTTTAACAACTTTTGAATTTCTATTTTCAATGCAGGAAGATTGTTAATTACAATTGCCCAAATATTTTCATCGGAAATATTGTCGTAGGAATGGATTACAAAATTTCGCAAATTGACAATTTTTCGAGCATTGGTTATTTCAATATCAGGGTCTCGTGCCAAAATACGATTGGTTGCTTCGCCAATAATTTCAAGATTACGTTCTATTGCTCGTTTCAACATTAGGTTTTGCTTGAAATTGGTAAATATTTTTTCAGAATTTTCAAAAAAACTTTCAATTTCTTCAATGGCAAACCGAATATCATATAACCATTTTTCTATGCGCTCGTCCATAAATTAATTTTTTATTTCGGTCGATTGAGCGGCGTAAAACGGGGTTTTTCACAGTTTTCTCTTCCACTAAATCAACGGAACGGTTAAAAAATTTTTCCAAACCATCTTTTAATCCAATATAGTTGTCAAAATAATTTTCCAATTTTACTTGACCAAAATTAACCAAAAAATCAATATCGCTCGTAGGTGTAAAATTGTCGGTAAGCACCGAGCCAAACACATACATTGTATCGACTTTATGCCGCTTCAACAATTTTGAAACTTGGTTTATATTTTGTTCTACTATATTCATAATAACGATACTATCAAATAGTTTATGGCAAATGTATCACTTTATTTTCTGAAAATCAATTATTGTTTTGTTTTTTTAGTAAATGAGTAAATTGCAAGCATAAAAAATCCCCTTTGCTGTAAACCACAAAGAGGATTTTTTTGTATGAAACGAATGTCAATCTTTTAGTTACTCACCACTATCTTTTGACCCATAAAACTCATTGTACACCGCATCATATTTTTTCCGCAACACATTGCGTTTCAATTTCAATGTTTGCGAAAGTTCGCCGGTTTGCGTACTCCACACTTCGGTTACTAATTTGAATTTTTTAATTTGCTCGTAATCGGCAAGGTCGGCATTTACTTTGTTGATTTCTTTTTGTACTCGTTTTATCATAAGTTTATTTTCCACCAAATCTTTGTTGTCGGTGTAATGCACTTTGTGTTTGGCAGCCCAAAACTGCAAGGTGTTGAAATCGGGAACAATAATAGCGGCGGCAATTTTTTCGTTTTCGCCCACAATCATGGCGTTGTCTATAAAAGCAGAGCCTTTCAAGTGATTTTCAAGCACTTGCGGAGCAATGTATTTCCCCGACGACAGTTTGAAAATTTCTTTTTTTCTATCGGTTATTTTCAAATATTTTCCGTCCACAAGTCGCCCAATATCGCCGGTGTGAAACCAGCCTTCACTGTCGATTACTTCATTGGTGTACGCTTCGTCTTTGTAATAGCCCATCATAAGGCAATTGCCGCGAGTGAGAATTTCGCCGTCGGCGGCAAGTTTAAATTCCACGCCGGGCAAAATTTCACCTACCGTACCTACTTGTATGCACTTCTTTATCGGGTTATTCACGGCAATTACCGGCGATGTTTCGGTAAGTCCGTAGCCTTCGTAAACACGGATTTTTGCAGCGGTAAACAGGCGAATAATTTTTTCTTGAATTGCCGAACCACCTGAAACAACAGTCATTTGCGGTTTACCCGAAAGTTTTTCACGCCATTTTGAGTACACAAGTTTATCGGCAAGCGCTGTCATTGCCATGTACAATGGTCTGTGGTTGTAATAATCGAATTTACACGCATGTTTGAACGCCCAGAAATAAATTAATTTCTTAATGCCCGATAAATCTTTGCCGGCAGCATAGAGTTTGTCGAACATCATTTCAAAAATTCGCGGTACGGCGCAAAATCCGTCGGCTTCGCAATCGCGCATATCTTTGGCAATAGTTCCCAAATTGGCGGCATAGTAAATACTTGTGCCAATGCACTGATAATGGTACGCTACCGTACGTTCATACACATGGCACAACGGCAAGAAACTCAACACCTTATGTTCTCGTGTAAGGTCTTGCAAGTCTATCAGCGGATTGAAATTGCTACAAATATTTTTATGCGAAAGCATTACGCCTTTTGCCGCTCCGGTTGTACCCGACGTGTAAATAATACTCGCCAAAGTTTCAGGTGTAATTGTACGTTTATTTTCTTCAATTGTTGCTTGCCATTTTTCTTTCGTTTGCTTGCCAAGTTCCACAACCGACTGAAATGTGCGTACACCTTCGATGATATCTATCGAAAAAACATCGGGTTCTTGTTCAATTGTTGGCAGTATTGGCTGTATACGTTTGTAAATTTGCTCTACACCCACAAATATTGCCTTGCAATCACAATGGTTAAAAATAAACGTGTATTCGCTTTCGCTCAAAGTAGGGTAAACAGGCACATGCACCATTCCGGCAAGCATTATGCCCATATCCAAAAAATTCCATTCCGGACGGTTAAACATGCTTGTTGCTATTGTATCACCTTTGGTATAACCCAATTCCAATAGCGCGTAGGCTATATAATGAGAGTTATCGTAATATTCTGTATTTGAATATTTTGTCCAATTGTGTCCGTCGCTTTTTGCCAAAACATCGGGTTTGTTATTGCTTTTTACGGCTTCGAGTATGTCGAAAATTCTTGTAATCATACATTTAGTAATAAGCCCCCTCCCAACCTCCCCCACAAGGGGAGGAGAAGGAACGGTGTGGTTTAATTATTTATGTTTTCATTATATTCATTCGGTTTATTTCTTCTTCAGCAAGTCCCCCTTGTGGGGGGATTGAGGGGGGCTTTTCTATTCATCATCATAATCATCATACGGGTCTTTTTTCTGTTTTTTGGTTTTTGCCGGTTTCACGTAATCATCATCGTCGCCTTTCGATTTTTTAGCTTCTTTGGCAGCGGTAGCGGCGGCTTCTTTTTTCGCTTTGGCGGCTGTTTTTTCTTCAAGTTCTATGGCTTTTACCAGCGATGCTTCTTCCATTTGTTTCCTTCGTTCTTCGGCTTTTAGCACTTCGGGGTCTTCTTTTATGAGATAATTTTCGAGTTTCAAGTGGTCGTAATTATTTTCTTTTACTGCCACTTCTTCCACTTGTGGCGGAGCAGGCGGAGCTTTATATATTTTGGTACGTACCAATCGTTTGGGCAACATTTGTTTAGTGCGGTAGCTCACTTCTTTTTGACACTGTGCTTTCATATCTGCCCACACGGCAGCGCACCATTCTTCAACTTCCATACATTTTCCGGGCGGTATTTTTGCATAATCCATAAGTTTTCCGTAGGTTACATTGCCATATTCGGAATACACCGGTTCATGAATAAAATTTGTGTAAGTTATTACAATAATAGAGTCTTGTATTTGACTTTCAATAGAATACACAATCGTTCCTTTCATTTTTGAGGCAGCATGCGGACTTGTAAACACACCGTCGATACGTACACGGTTTTGATACTGGAAAAATCCCTTTCCTTTCATTTTCCATTCCTTGCGGTTACGCCCGGTTTGTTTCATGTTTTTTTGCGATTTGTACCAATCGTCCATGTGCTTGTAAAGAGTAAATTTAGGTGTGCTGCCTTTTATGGGAATGGTGTCGTAAAAAGTAAGCGGTTTTACTTGTGCCAATGCCGAAAATTGCCAAACACACACTAATAGTATTGTTGAAAAAAATATACGCATAGTTAATCGAGTATTTCTAAAATTTCAATTTTGCCATAGGTTAATCTATCAAGAAGAGGTTTGGTCATATCTAACGGTATACCGCCGGGTGGCACATGAGTTGGCTGCGATTGCACATTGTACACCTCTTTCCGGAGCAAACCAATGTCTTTTCTATACAATTCTTTCTGCGATTGCAATGAAACCACTGTTGGAAAATACCGGTGCGTAATTTCGCACACCGAATCGTAGGCGTGTGTTTGTATTGTTGTGCCAATACTAACTTGTATTGTTGTGTCAATATTAAAGCGGGTATATTTGAATTTTTCGTTGGGTTTGATGTTCAAAGCGTTGCCTTGCCACGTTTTGCCAAGCTCTTGTGGAAAACGCAAAACCACAACTGCCGTATTGGTATCAACTCGCACAATGCGTTCGTTCGATAGCTGCAATTCATAAGGGGTGTAGGGTTGCCACTGCGTATCGTCGAGTTTCCGGCGTTGCACTTCCACTCTATATGTTTTTGAATTTTTCGATTGGGCAATTTGTTCGCCTATTGTTTCACGCAGCACCCATTCGGTGGTGTCGTATATACCCACCAGACGGTCTATGGTTACAATGGTTTGCTTGTATAAAGTTACTTTTCCTTTGGTTATAGGCAAATAATTAAAACCGGTAGTTGCTGCAGGTGGTGTTTCTAAATCTTTTGAACAGGCGGTTATTAAAAGTATTATTCCTATGTAAATGTGTATTTTTTTCATTTTATTGATATTTGATTGATATTCGGTTGATATTCATTGATAAATGCTTCGTGATAAATGCCTGTGGCGATAAATTTTTATCGTGCGTAGCACATTTATCAGCGTAGCGTTTTATCTATATTTATCATTTTGTTTTGTCTTATGTTTAATTGTCTTATGTCTAATTGTCTAAATTTGTAAAAGTACTTCGCTGCTCAGCGTTCCCTGTGCAATTTCCGCCACCGCTCCGGTCATGCGCACATTCCATTCGGGGTCTATTTCTATATGCAATTCGCCGCCTTGCATCTGTATGGTAACGATGTTGTCTATCAAATTATTTCTCAGCATAGCAGCAGCCACCGCACACGACGAACTGCCGCTTGCAAGCGTATGCCCCACGCCTCGTTCCCAAATGCGGATTTCTACCCGATTGCGGTCGAAAACTTTGGCAAACTGCACATTGGTGCGTTTGGGAAACATTTCGTTGTTTTCTATTTGTGTGCCATACGTAAGTACCTCGTTCATATCAAGTTCGTTACGCAATACCACACAATGAGGGTTACCCATAGAAACACAGGTTATGGCAAAAGTTTTATCGCCACAATTCAAATTTTCATTTATACATTCTTCTTTTGAAAAAATCGCAGGAATTTCGGGGCAATGAAAATTCGCTTTGCCCATATCTACCTGTACTTGCGAAACTTTGCCATCGAAAAGTCCCGTAATTTCGCAATGTACAATGCGACCCATAATTTCTACGGTAAATTTCTTTGATTGCGTGTATTTGTAATCGTACAGAAATTTACTAAAAATGCGCAATCCATTTCCGCAATTTTCAGCCAAAGAGCCGTCGGTATTGTAAATGCGCAAACCAAAATCGGCTTTCTCGGAAGGCACTTTGAGCAAAATTCCATCGGAACCTATGCCAAAATGCACATCGCACAAACGAATAACAAGTTCCGGACGCAGCGAAAATGAAAGATTTTCAGCATCAAGCACAATATAATCGTTGCCCAAGCCGTGTGATTTTACGAAAAAATTTGTCTGCATAACGGTTGTCATTTTTTTGAAAACTCAATACAGATACAAATGTAATTAATAATTATTAATTATTAGTTATTAATTTGAAATTTTTAGTGAATAAGTTTTGAGTTTATTTGTATGAACCTGTTAAGTTTTAGAAACTTAACAGGTTTAAAGAAAGGCAAAGCCTTATGTGCATAATAACGACTGATGTGCAACATCAGCCGAACGGCAACCTGCCTTTTTACAGCCTCTGCTCAACAGGGGTATTGTCGATAAAATTTTCACAAGAGTAGGAGCGTCCGACAATATTTCACAAGGCGAATCGACTTTTATGGTGGAAATGAACGAGGCGGCAAGTATTTTGAATAACGTGTCGGAACGTAGTCTCATTTTGTTTGACGAACTCGGACGAGGCACAAGCACTTACGACGGCATTTCCATTGCGTGGGCTATTGTGGAATATTTGCACGAACAACCAACGGCTCGCCCAAAAACCTTATTTGCAACGCATTATCATGAATTGAATGAGTTGGAAAGCTCGTTTAAACGAGTGAAAAATTTCAATGTTTC
>WQTX01000114.1 GCA_009786075.1 Bacteroidota bacterium
CGGTTCGCCCGACAATTTGCTGCTCGACGAGCCTACCAACGACTTGGACGTGGAAACTGTGATGTGGCTCGAAAATTTCCTGTCGAATTTCGACAAAACGGTGCTTGTGGTTTCTCACGACCGCCACTTTCTCGATTCTGTGTGCACTCACACCGTTGATATTGATTTTGGAAAAATTCAACTTTTTGCCGGTAACTATTCGTTTTGGTACGAAAGTAGCCAGTTAGCTTTGCGTCAGCAACAGCAGCAAAACAAAAAGGCTGAGGAAAAACGCAAAGAATTATTGGAGTTTATTGCTCGATTTAGTGCCAATGTGGCAAAATCGAAACAAACCACAAGCCGCAAAAAAATGCTTGAAAAATTGAACGTTGAAGAAATTATGCCTTCAACTCGTAAATATCCGGGTATTATTTTCAAGCCTTCGCGCGATGTGGGAAATAAAATTTTGGAAGTACGCGGTTTAAAAGCTTCTCTCGAAGGCGATGTGCTGTTTAAAGATATGGACATTACCATTGAAAAAGACGATAAAGTGGTATTTCTCTCGAAAGACCCGCGTGCTATGACTGCATTTTTTGAAATAATTTCGGGCAACCGGAAAGCCGATGGCGGTCAGTATGATTGGGGTGCAACTATTACTTCGGCATATTTACCGCTCGACAATTCACCGTTTTTCAACACCGATTTAAGTTTAGTTGACTGGTTGGGGCAATTTTCCGACGACACGCTCGAATCGTTTTTACGTGGATTTTTGGGTAGAATGTTGTTTTCGGGCGAGGAAATTTACAAAAAATCGAGCGTACTTTCGGGAGGCGAAAAAATGCGTTGTATGATTTCACGCATGATGCTCAAAGATGCCAATGTGCTTATACTTGATTCGCCAACGAACCACTTAGACCTTGAATCAATTCAAGCCTTCAACAATTCACTCATAAATTTCCAAGGCATTGTGCTTATGACTTCGCACGACCACGAATTTATACAAACCGTATGCAACCGTGTAATTGAGCTTACGCCAAACGGAATTATAGACAAACGTATGGACTACGACGATTACATTTCGGACGAGAAAGTGAAAGCGGCGCGTGGGAAATTGTACGCGAAATAGAGTTTAGAGATTAGAGTTTAGATAGATTGCTTTGTTCGCAATGACGCTTTTTTGTTGGGTTGTGCAAACTCTCGAAGGAGCGTCATTGCGAACGAAGTGAAGCAATCCAGAAATTAGAATAAATTATAATTCACTTTGGAATAACTTATAAAAGTTGATAAACATGGATAAAAATAGATAAAACGCTTCGCTGATAAATGTGCTTCGCACGATAAATTTATCATTTTATCAGCGAAGCGTTTTATCGCCGTAGGCAATTTATCACAAAGTATTTATCAGTTTAATTTCACAAAACTCAATACTTAATTTCCTCACTATAAACCGCCGGAGAATCACGTTCTGAAACTGCCCGCAAAATATATTTGTAGGTTTCGCCCGATTTTACTTTTTTATCTTCAAATGTACGTTGCGCACCGTTGATGGTTGTTAGCAACAGCGTTTTTTCGTTATTTACCTGCCGGTAAATGTGGATTTTTTCAATCTCGCAATTACCTCGTTCCCATTGCAATTCTATCGTGGCTTTGTCGTGTTTGGGGGTTGCCCGCAAATGCTTGATACACGGCGGCAATGAACCTTTTGCTGTTTGCCAAAAACTTACATCTTCCGACATATTGCCCGATTTGTCATACGTTTGCAGAAAATAACGAACTTGTTCGCCGCTAAAATGGTGCGTATCGCTGTAAGTGGTGTTTTTAGGCAATCCGTGCCATTCTTTGACAATTGTAATTCGTCCCGTATCGCTTACTTGCCGTAGCAAAATAAGTTTTGCCGCATCGGTACTTGAACTGTTTTCCCACACAATTACCATATTGTCAGCCGGTTGCGATATTTTAAGAATAATTGATTTTACCGGCGGAATAGTGTCGGGTTTCATAAGTAACACGGCTTCCGACATTTTGGAATGGTTGTAACTCAAATCTACCGCCACCACTTTGTAATAAATTTCGTTTGTCAGCGTGTTCAGCGGCAGTGTGTCGGTGTAAATAGGATTGGGCAACAATGTATCGCTCACGCTGAGGTAAGAATCCGGTTTGTTGTCGTTCGATGCAAAAACACGGTAGGCAAGTATGTCGTCTTCTTTATTTGCGTCCCACTGCAAAGTAACAACGCCCAGCGAGTCGATAGTTCCCCGCAAACCAACAGGCGGCGCAGGCGGAACACTATCCTGCTGAAAAGCAAAATATGGGAACGATGTTACTACTTCGCCCTCGTTGTAGCCAATGGCGTGAACGCGGTAATAGCTTGTGCGCATCGTCGATTTGTCTTTATAATTGCGGTCTTTCACCGGAAGCAGATTTTTTGTAACCGCGTGAAATTCATCTTCCGGCGTGCGGGCTTTGTCTATTAAAAAGCCTTTTATCAGTTTGGTATCGGCAGGCTTAACACTCCAACGAATTAATGCTTCGTTTTTGTTGTTTATGGCAATAGTATCAATAATAATTTGCACATCAAAATCGGGCGTTCCTTTACCTTTCACAACATCGGAAGGCGGTCCGTAAATGCCGAAAGGCGAATAACCCGACATACGGTAGTGATGAACCGTTTTTCGGTCAACCAACACGTCTTTGAATACGACCGTATTTTCAAATTCCTCTTCGCTGTAACTGTAAATAATCGGTTTGGTATTTACCTGCACAAAGTTCTTACCGTCGAGACTGCGCTCCAAACGGTAAGCGGCATAAATGTCCGATAAATCGGCAACTGACCATTGAAATAAAACATCTTTTTTACCAAAATCTCCGCGAAAATCAGTTGGCTTGGGCAACTTTGTAAGTTCTGTCATATTTACGCTCTCGATTTGTGATTTATCAGCTTGTTTGCCGTCGCCCAAAACAATACGATACTCATACTGTGCACCTTTTTCCACCGATTTGTCGGTATAGAAAAATGCCGATGCTTTGGCTATTTGCACATTAGTGAGAGCGGTAATCAACCCAAAGTTAAACATCATTTGCTCTTCGCTATCGCCCTCACCATCGTCGGTCAACTCTTGATAACTATCGCTTGTGGGAGTAGGATTTTCGTCTTTGGGAACTATGCCTGCATTTTTATCATTCATATAAATAAGTTCTTGCATTACAGCGGCTTCTTCAATAGTTTGCCCCAAACGGTCGAACGCTTCGTTGCTAATGGGAAACAACGCGCTTGTTTGCTGCTGCCATTGCACGGCACCTTTTGCGCGGCGTTCCACCACATAGCCTTTTTCTACTCCCTTGCGGAAATTATCGTAACCGGAAGGAATCCACAGCAACGACACCGAATCGCCGTGATTGTAGTACATCAAATTAATATCATATTCGATTTCTGCATTTTGCGCATACGCAGCCGTACATAAAAAACTTATGACAGCTATATTTATCAATTTCTTTATCATATATTTCTTCTAATAAATTTAACAACGTGTTCCTTTCGAGAAGCCTTGACTTATTGAACCTTTCACAAACAATACTTTGTAGTTGAAAGCTATTCTCCCCTCAAAATAATATGGCGCAGGAATTTCGGCTCCCAACTTTGCCGCCGCCGTCAGACTTATAATCGGGTATTTCTTTTTACGTACACGAACACCTGCTTCGCCGTCCATATAGAAATACAATTGTGCTGCTCCTCGCCATTTTACAGGGTCGCTACCGCAATTTCTTGGGTTGAAATCAACCAAAGCATCAATACCGCCGTCAATATCTATGTAGGCAAATACAAACCCTTCATCTTTATTAAAACCACAATCGGCACTTAACGATATACCGAATGCGAAACCGGTACCATTTGATGTGCTTGCACTGTTGGCTTTGGAATATCCATTTTGACCAAATAAACTGATAATTTTCGGATTTAAGGGCGGCAACTGAGAAGGTATTTCTCCCGCCATAAAGTAAACTTTAACATCTACCAAATCTTTAACCGTCAATTTAGCGGACTTTTCGTATGTTCCAACATTGCAATACCATTTCTTGGGAGAACTATAAAGAACAAACTGTCCGCCGCCTTTGATAATTTTGAAAAAATTAGCATCTACAGCGGCTTGCAAGCTAAAAATTTTATCTTCCACATTGTAATAAGTGAATACAGCTGCTTGGACAGGTGCTTTTTCTACGTCGTCCGACAGGAACGAGCCTAATCCTTTTAACGACACATACCTCAATCCGCAGTTGGAATTAAATGCCATTTCTAGCAACACCTTGATTGTTACCAAATTATCGGAAGCAATATTGGCTCCGATTCCTGCAATAAAACCGAATGCTGTTTTCTCGTCGGGAACATAGTCGGGCGTTTTGATAATATCGCTCAGTTTCATTTGCCCCGGTTCTTTCTCTCCAGCTATGCAAAGCGAATTGCTCATGTGCTGATATGCACCGCCTGTAATGGATTTCAACTTAACTGCAGGAGGGAAGAGCAAAACACCTGTTCCCGGAAAAGTGAAATCAATTTGGGTAAACCAATACTTGTATTTATAGTCAAGCTTGCTGTTCACTTTCGCTTTTTCCTTATCGTAATCTGTTTTTCCGAAGTAAACAATGGCGTTAACTTCAAGTCCGAACGACTTTACTTTTAATTCAATATCTCCTTTGAAGCCATCGCCATACATACCTTCATTGTTAAACCTTCTAATATAACCCTTGAAACGAAATGCAGAAAAATCTGTCTCTAAGCAAATTGCTTTAACATCGAAATTTTCAAATTCCCATTTATTTTTGTTTTGTTTGTAAACAGTTGTTATTTCAAACTCAGCCTTTGCGCCAATTGACATAGAACCGCTCATGAGTGCAATTTGTGCAGCAACATTGAGTGTAGCTTCATTTTCTCCATTTTTAGTCAATCCCAATTCATTCAAACTAATGGAAAATCCGGCATACTCCAAACCAACCGCACCAACCAATCCAAAACGTACCCAATCGAAATGCGGACTAAATGATGATAATGCCAATCCCTCAAAGCGTATGCCTTCAATATTCAAATCGGCACGAATATTCAAAGTCCCGTTTAACAAAAGTGTTGCACCGAATTTGTTACCCGGAGCAATGTTGCCAGCCGTAAAAGCACAGCCTTTCTCTAAGGTAATATCTGCCTTGTCGGTAAACGGTACAGCATACGTTTGTGAATTTAACATTGCAGCCGAAATGCGGTAGTGCAATTTTTTATCTTTTACGTCATATTGTACCTGTCCGCTGATACCCAAATGCAGGGGTTCTTCAGAATCTTTATCTTTCAAAAACGGTACATTGGCAGCCCCACCAAGAATACCGCCGGTAATGCGATTTTTGGTAATAGTAATGCCAATGGTGTCGATACTGAGGTTAAGACCGCTGTTTGATTCGCCGGAAGCAAGTTGCGGTTCACGCATTGCCATAAACGCACCGGTTAAACCCAATTCGTCTATCAACATATTAGATACTTCGTATGTGAATGGGCGGCTTTCCCCGCCGAGTTCGGTAATTTCGGAGGGTGGAGTAACCGCAATTTTTTTGATAGCAAAACCTGTCCAAAGATTTACATCGTTATCGGGGAAAGCAGTTTTGTAGCCGATAGGAAAAGTAAATCCGGCAACATTCGATTGGGTGCTGAAATCAACTACTACATCTTCTATTACAAAAACAAAATCGCCGCCGCCCGATATTTTAAATGGTCCATTAAAATCCACTTTAAACAGTAAATCGTCCCAATCGGCAACAACAGTTTGAAAACTTGCCTTTACCGTATCGTTGGTATTATTCTCTGCCGGTTCTATGAATTTAGGGTCGAAAATAAATTCGCCATTCAAACCGATTTCTTCTATTCCATCGCAACCAAAAGTTACAAATGTATTTTCATCGGCTATAAAACGCAGTGATATTTTTTCTTCCAACAGTACAAGAGGCGGCAAATTGGTTTCCATATATATTTTTGACGAACCTCCGCCTGCCAAAGGCAAGCCTGTGCCTTTGAAGTTGATTTTTGTACTTTCCTTACCGTCTTCTATGGCAAACGGTATTTGTAAATTAATGTGGGCATCTAACGACACTTCGTTTTTACCTTTTCGCACATAACGCACGGTGTCGATACCAATATCTACCGAAGCATTTCCTTTGCTGCCAACAATACGCATAGGCGTGGTGTAGCCGTTTTTGAAAGCATCAATTATGTCTAACGCTTGGTCGGCGTATTGTCCCTTCTTATCTAAAGCGTTTTCTTCCTGTGCGTGAACAAAACCAACGGACAACAGTGCAAATATTGTTGCTATGGTTATTTGTAAATGTCGTTTCATCTGTTTATTTTTAATTGTTTTTTCAAAGGTCAGATGGAACCCACATGATAATCATTTATTTGTGTGATTTGGTATCATGTGGGTTTCATATATTTTTGTGTTTTTATTTTTTTCGTGTAGTACCGGTTTGCCTTATTGGGTGCAAAGGTACAATATTTTTCTTATTCTATCTGTCAATTCCAACATTCGGTCTGTTAGTTCCTCAAATGTTTTCTTCGTTTCGTCATAAATAAAACTTTCTCTCAAATTTTCGTAATCACTTTTCCAACTGTTCATCAAATTTTCAGGCGGACAAATTTGTATTGTCGCTGGGTAATGTGTCTGATAATCTACATTTTGAAGTCTATTGAATTTTTGACGATGCTCAATAATCATTTTGTACAATTCCACATTTTTTAGTGCCGATTGTGCAAATGGCGTATCCATCATTTTTTCCAAATCGTACAAATGTCTCGACATTCTTTCTGTGCGTGGATTTTCTTTTTGATATTCTTCGTGTAACAAAAATATTTTTTCTAAAAATGTCCGCTCCGGCAACACCGATTTAAACACACAGTTTATTTCGTTGTCAATTTCTGAAAATGTAGAATTCACAAGCGTTGAAATTTCCTGTTCTAAATACGGCTCATCGAGCGACATTGCGCTAAATTCAATTTTCACAATTGGCGAAACGTAGTCAATAATTGTCGGTAAAATACTTTTGTAACGCACTTCAACTTCAACAACCATTGCGCTACTATTTTCTGTAATCAGCACTATTTCATAATTCGTAATATTGCTCAATTTCAATATGTTATCAATTTCTTCAAGCAAAGTTTCTTTGATATAATTAAATGCTGCTTTGCGAATTTTCGTCTGTTTTTGCGCATTGTCGTCGGGCAAACCGAAAAACGAACGGCTTATTGCCAAATCAATATCTTCACTGAAACGATTTATCAAATTCCACGATTTGCTCAACGATGTTCCGCCTTTGAATTGCAAAAAATCACACCACGAAGATTTTGACAAAGCCATTAAAACAGCACTTACCCACCAATCTTTTTCAACAGCTTGTTCTACAATTTTCTTTGCCGT
>WQTX01000115.1 GCA_009786075.1 Bacteroidota bacterium
TTTCAGGGCGTAGTTTTGGTTTGTTCATTGTCGTAGGGCGATGCCCTACGCTGGATTATATAAGGCTTTCAGCCTTTTGCGGTAACGATTAAATTTCGTGCGGTTGCCCTAATAATTTTGCTTTGTAAACAGAATTTTGAATAAAACGCTGTATATGTTTTTATTTTATTTGGTAACACCCAACCCCATGAACCGAAGTACAACGTACGAGCGCAGCGGAGCTAAAAAGCTCCTGTGTATATGTTCTTTTTTTTGTGTATTTTGTTTTGCTAAGGCGCAACCGTGCACTCTGCCAACTGTTACGGTTTTAGAAAAAATTGTTTGCCAAAACGAAAACATTCATTTGACTTTCACAGGAACACCGCCTTTTTCATTAGATTATACTTTCAATGGTACAAGACGAACTGTTACAGTTTCGGGTATGAGTACAACACTTGCGGCAACACAACCTGGCGCAAATATGTTTGTTGTGAATGAATTAGTCGACGGCAAAGGTTGTTCAACAGGAACTCCAGATGAAAACGGCGTAAAAATTAATGGAATTATTTGGGCAAAATATAATGTTGATGCGCCGAATACTTTTGCGGAAAATCCGGAAGATGCGGGAATGTTTTATCAGTGGAATAGTAAGGTGGGGTGGAGTACAACAAACCCAGCTATTTCTACCGATGGAAGTGTTTGGAATGACGATTGGGATTGGGATTGGAACGGTAATAATGCAGCAACGTGGGAAACCGCCAACAATATATGCCCCGAAGGTTGGCGAATACCAACTCCGCCTGAACAAGAAAGTCTTGTTAGCGCAGGTAGCACTTGGCAAACTCGAAATGGCAAAAGGGGACTACTTTTTGGTAACGGCGACAATACTGTTTTTCTTCCCAATTGTTATTTCCGTTTCGGTAGTAACTTTCTAACAAGTGATAGTTATTATGATGCAACTCGCTACTGGAGTAATACGAGGACTTCACCCGAGGACAATACTGCTCATTATATCGGATTAGGAATTCTTAATCAAGTACATGCGACTAATGGGTCGTGGATGTATTGCGCACAACCTGTCCGCTGTGTAAAAGATACTCAAACAGACACCGTAACCGTCCACCCCACAAAACAAGAAACCATAACCAAAGTAATTTGCTCCAACGAAAGCTACTTTTTCAATGGCACCAATTATAACCAAACAGGAATTTATACCGATACCTTAAAAACTTCATTCGGTTGCGACAGCATTGTAACCCTCAAACTTACGGTAAATCCTGCGTTTGATTTGCAGGAAAGCATAACGATTTGTGAAAACGAATTACCCTTTACTTTCCGTGATATTGTGTTTGGAACCGAAACGGTAAGCGGTCAATATACTTTTAACCGAAAAACCGTGAACGGCTGCGATAGCATTACAACACTTATTCTTACGGTAAATCCTACGTTTGACTTACAGGAAACTATCATACTGTGCGATGCCATATTTCCATTTACTTTTCGCGACATTACGTTTGAGGCAGGAACAGCAGAGGGTACGTATGTTTTTAACCGCAGCACCGTAACCGGCTGCGACAGCACGGTAACGCTTAATCTTACTTACAACACCAATTTTACCGAACAAATTACCCTGTGTGATAGCAAATTGCCCTTTACGTTTCGCGATATTACGTTTGAAGTAGGAACGCAAAGCGGCGATTATGTTTTCACGCGAAAATCGCTGTATAATTGCGACAGTATTGTAACGCTTAAACTTACGGTAAACGAAACTTTTACAACGTATGATACTATTACATTGTATGATGATGATTTGCCTTTTACTTATCTTGGCATGACATTTTCACATGGGTCGTACAGCGGCGATTATGTGTTTCCTCGAAAAACAGTTTCCGGCTGTGATAGCATTATACATCTCAATCTTACAATTTATCAAATCCTGCGTCAAACAATCTGCGAAAGTGAATTGCCAACCTTTATTCGTGATACTTGGTTTCCGCAAGGAACGCAGAGCGATGTATATATGGTAGATAACGGTTTGACAACATTGATTTTAACGGTTAATCCTACGCCGGAATTTACAATTGGTAATCCCGATGCGATTTTAAAAATGCTTTACACCCGTCCTCAATTGCCAATAGATACCGCTATTTACAATAACGGCAATAATAACAATACGATTTTGAAAGGTGCCGATATAATTTCGTGTACAAATGCGGAGTATGAAAATATTGTTGCCGGAAATTTTTCGCCGCCGTTTAATGCAAGCGCAAGTTTACAATGGACGATTATATATGAAAACGGCGACCGTTATACACTACCGGACAAAACACTGCAAACGTTGCTTGCTGATACTGCGCTGTTTCCTTACGTGGGTGCATACCGCATTGAGGCGTTGTATCAATATCAGTCGAATGGCAGAGTGTGCGCAAGCGCAACAACCATTGTCGATTATGCAGTGTTTGACCCGCCACATTCGCCAATTGTCGCAACTCAAAAAACTATGTGCGAAGGCGAACTTACATCTTTGCAGGCATTCGGCAGTCCGCTAATTCAATGGATTAGCAGCGATAAAAAACTGCACAATTGGACAGGCGAAACGTATGATTTCGACCGTTTGGGGCAAAGCGATATTCCGGTCGGCACTTACGAATTTGAACTTTACGATATTGATACCGTTTCGGGTTGCAAAAGTGAGCGTGTGCAAACTTCTTTTGAAGTTACGCCTGCGGCAAATTCCCAAATTATAGGGCGCAATGAATTTTGCTTACAGGCAATTGAGGAACAGTATGCAATAAAAACTGCGGCACAAGGGAGCGAGTATTTTTGGAAAACATCGGGTACGCATTATAATTATTCAAAAGACGGAAATCCGTACTCGCCCAATCGTTACGTGGATTGGTACGGCGTGGGAATTGATACTTTAAGCGTATATGAACGTACTTATGCAGGTTGCGAGGGTTACGATACGCTTGTGGTTTTTATTGCCGATTACCCACAGCCATTTTACACATGGAGTTTGCCGAGTGCAAGCACAACAATAGAATTTACCGACAATTCCTATCAAGCCCCAATTGTAGTAAAAAATCCCGATGGTACTTATATAGAAATTCCGCTAACCTATACTATGGAATGGTTTTTCGATACTGCCGACAATCGTGATACTTTGGTGGTAGATATGTTTGTAAACTATTTCGATAGATTTAAACCGATACAAATACACGATTACACCTACGGTTTCAAATACCCAATTTTGACCGTAACCAACAATTTCGGTTGTCGAGCAAGCTACGCAACCGAAATATTTGTTGATATATTGAACGGCATATACATTCCCAACGCATTCAGCCCAACAAACGCCGCCGCTTCGGTACAAATATTTAAACCGGTAGCTTACAATTTGGAATATTGCAAAGTATGGATTTACGACAAATGGGGGAATTTGCTATGGTATTCCAATGAGGTACAAAACGGCACATTTACCGGCGCGTGGGACGGCACACACAACGGTGAACTCCTGCAATCCGATGTGTATATTTGGAAAATGGAAGCAAAATTTTTGAACGGCACTACGTGGGCAGGGCAGAAAAAGTCGCTTGGCGGGTATTCTAAATTTGGGTCGGTGGTGCTTATTCGGTAATTTTTTAGACTTGTTAAGTTTTAAAAACTAACCCCGTTGAGCGGCGGTTGCACCGCCCGCTCTTCTATACAAACAAGGCTTTGCCTTTCATTTTTCTTTTCGTTTGAATTTTATGAATTAGATTTCCAAATAATTGTATATTTGCATCGTATAATAAAACATAACAATCATGCAAGAACGATTGAAAGACAGATATATTGACCCTTTTACCGATTTTGGTTTCAAGAAATTATTCGGTGAGGAGTGTAATAAAGAATTATTGTTGGATTTTTTGAATGAACTGCTTCATAAAGAAGAAGGTAAAATTGTATCGTTATCGTATTTAAAAACAGAGCGATTGGGTGTTTCGGAAGAATCGCGCAAAGCCGTTTTCGACCTTTATTGCGAAAATGAAAAGGGCGAGAAATTTATCGTAGAACTTCAAAAAACAAAACAGACATTTTTTAAAGATAGGACGTTGTATTACAGCACTTTCCCAATAGTACAACAGGCAATTCCGGGCGATTGGAGTTTTGAATTAAAGGCGGTATATACGGTTGCGATTTTGAATTTTGTGTTTGATGAAGACAAGCATAATACGCAAAAATACCGTTACGATGTGATGCTTACAGACATTGAAACGCACAAGATTTTTTACGACAAACTGACGTTTATTTATTTGGAAATGCCGAAGTTTGTCAAACAAGCCGAAGAGTTGGAAACACGTTTTGAGAAGTGGATGTATGTATTGAAAAATCTGAAACGATTAGAGAATATTCCCGACAAACTTCGCGAACGCATTTTCGAGAAAATGTTTTCAGTAGCCGAGATTGCGAAATTAACCGAAGATGAATATCAAGATTATATTGACAGTTTAAATTCGTACAGGGATTTGCAAAACAGTATAGATACGGCAAAAGCAGAAGGGAAAGCAGAAGGACTTAGGGATTTGCAAAATAGTATAGATACGGCAAAAGCAGAAGGGAAAGCAGAAGGACTTAGGGATTTGCAAAATAGTATAGATACGGCTAAGGCGGAGGGAAAAGCCGAGGGCGAAGCCGAAAAATCTATCAAAATAGTTCGTAACAGTTTACGAGCCGGTTTATCGGTAGAAACTATTTCTCAAATAACAGGACTTTCGCCAAAAGAAATTGATGCATTGAAATAGGTTGTTTTTTGCTATAAATATCCCCCTTGTTCGACTTAGGCTCTGCTCTTTGCCTAAGTCGGCTTTATCAAAATAGGCTTTGCCTATAAAATTAACAATGAGATGGAAATTTATTAATACAAATAACAGGCAAAACCTGTACGAATAGAGCGACGGCGGTATAACCGCCGCCGAACGAGGCTTTGCCTAAAATAATTTATTAAAAAAACATTCTTCAAATTTGCATTTTGCAAACAAATACATTACCTTTGCAATGTGTTAGAAATAACACAAGCCCCTCTTGGATGAGAAATGCCAAGACCCTAACCACCGGAAAGGTGGTTTTTTTTTAACTTAATTTGTCTATGGAAAAGCAGAAAGTAATTGTTTATGTTGATGGTTTTAACTTCTATTACGGATTAAAAGCAATAGCATTAAAAGATAGTAAATGGAAAAAGTTTTATTGGCTTGATATTGTATTATTTTTTGAGAAAATGCTTACAGACAATCAAGAATTAGTAGAAAGTAATTATTTTTCAGCTCGTCCTCACGATATTTCCGCATCAAAAAGACAAGATTTGTTTTTTAGTGCCAATAAACTGAATACTAAATTTCGTTTAATTTTAGGAAAATATTTGAAAAAAGATATTCGGTGTAGTAATTGCAAAAATATTATACATACCTACGAAGAAAAAGAAACTGACGTACGCATAGCAACTCAAATAATCAATGATGTGTACAAACATAGATGCGATATAAGCATTATTGTTTCGGCTGATAGTGATATGCTCCCTTCCATTGAATTGATACGAGAGATAAATCCGGCACATAAAATATTTGTTTATTTTCCACCTCTACGGCATTCGGTAAGTCTGTCCAATTCTTGTGATGCTAAACGTAAACTTTTGGATTACAAGTCTCGTTTTAATCAATCTATGTTGCCGGAAAATGTAACTTTATTAAATGGCACAGTAATTAGTCGTCCAAACAATTGGAAGTAAAATTACCCAGTTCGCCCAAGGCTGTGAAATAAAATAAAAAACGGTAAGTTAGGACAGGGTGATTAGTGGTTAGAGTTTAACGATTAGTTATTTACTCAGTTATTAATTAGTACTCATAAAACTAACAATATTAGCCCCCATTTTCAACGCTTTCATACGAGTTTCTTCGCTGTCGTTGTGCACTGCGGCATCTTCCCAGCCGTCGCCCAAATCGCTTTCGTAGGAGTAAAAACAAATTATGCGTCCGTTCCATAGCAAGGCAAATCCTTGTGCCGGTTTGTTGTCGTGTTCGTGAATTTTGGGCAATCCTTTGGGGAAATTGAAGGGTTTTTGATATATTTCGTGGTTTGCCGGAAGTTCTACAAAATCCAATTCGGGAAATACTTTTTTCATTTCTCGCCGAATTGCAGGGTCAAGTCCGTAATTATCATCGATATGTAAAAAACCGCCACTTAAAAGATAGTTGCGTAAATTTTGTACATCGGAATTTGAAAACAACACATTGCCGTGTCCGGTAAGGTGCAGCATGGCATAATTGTAAATATCGGGACTACCAACTTCTACTGTTGAGGCTTGAATGTTTGTTTTTAATTCTCGGTTACAAAACGCAGCTAAATTGGGCAATGAAGTAGGGTTGGCATACCAATCGCCGCCACCGCCGTATTTTACAACTGCCATACGGAAAGTTGTTTGTTGAGCGCAAAGGGTTATAGAGCACAAAAGGGAAAGAATGAAAAGAAGTTTTTTATACATAAATAATTAATAATATATTTTCTGGATTGCTTCGCTCTGCTCGCAATGACGCTTTTTTGTTGGTTCGCGCAAACTCTCGAAAGAGCGTCATTGCGAACGAAGTGAAGCAACCGGAGCAAAGCGGAGCTCAACGAAGTTAATCCATTTTCTGTTTAGGTATTCATTCTATAAAAAAAGAGACTTGCGTCTCTTTTATAAAATTTAATATCGCGAAAACCGGTCGTTAGGGTGCGGTATTGCTGCCGGTTGACTTCTTGAACTTGGTAATGCCAAATCGTGAATTTCAAAATTCAGCGTAATTTCGTGCGTACCTCCGGTGCCTAAACCGGCTTGCGAAATCGTCATATCGTAGCTATATACTATTTGGTATGAACGTTTGTTATCGCGGGAATATTTAATGTAGCCAAGCGTAAATATCATAGAATCAAAAGTTTTGTTTCTCAACGATGAATATACATCGCCCAAAGTTTCTTTTTTGGTGTACATTTTACGTGCCCACAAACCGGCTTGTAATGAAGACATAAACGAAGTTTTCGTAGGAATTACAGAATTTAAACCAAACGAAATTGTTTGAAATCCCACCTCGGTACCTTTGAACCATGCGTGGGTAGGAGTTTGATTTTCGTACAAGAAACCCGGTGTAAGTAAGAAATATTTATTGTAGTAGCCTTTGCGGTCGAAACGAAGTGATGAAGTTACGTGAACATTCACTTTCATTGGCAGGCGAGCCGCTTCGTCGTTGCCAAGCCACGAAACATC
>WQTX01000116.1 GCA_009786075.1 Bacteroidota bacterium
TTTAGAAAAAATGGATTGCTTCGTTCCTCGCAATGACGCTTTTTTGTTGATTTGCACTAACCCTCAAAAGAGCGTCATTGCGAACGAAGTGAAGCAATCCAAAGAATATATCATTAAATTTTACTAACTACTTAATTCGCTACAAATATACAAAAATATATAGATATAGCAAATTATAATGATATAATTTGCTATAAATACATAAAAATATATAAATATAGCAAGTTATAAATATATAATTCGCTATAACTATACAAAAAATACATAAATATAGCGAGCTATGTGATTATAATTCGCTATATCTTCTAAAAAATAGGATTATAGCAAGTTATAAAAAGCATTGCATTTTTCATTGTTCATAATTTTGTTAATACTTCCTTTCAAATTTTTCGTAAGCAATAGTAATAACTCATACTTTTGCTCTCAACATTTTGGTTCTCAGTAATTGCTTTCCGAAGCAGTTCGAGATTAAAAGGGAATCTTGTGAAAATCAAGAACTATCCCCGTAGCTGTAAGTTCGAAAGCCCCCTAAATCCCCCACAGGGGGACTTAAAGAAAGGCTTAAAACGAAACACTATGCCACTGGAAAATTTGAATTTTTAAATTCATTTCTGGGAAGGCGTTTCGTAAAAAAGAGCAAGTCAGAAAACCTGCCGGTGTTACAAAAATAAATGATTGAGCTTTCGGGCGAAAGGCGCAAACTATTCGGTTTTTTCTGTGTAAAATTCCTGTATTAGTCCGTGTTTTTTCCTCGTTTCTCGTAAACTATGTACAGACGCAATGCATTGCGTCTCTAACGATTAATAATAAAAATATGGATTTTTACATTATCAAACGAAACGGCGAGAGAGAACTTTTTTCGCTTCAAAAAATCAAAAATGCAATTGCAAAAGCGTTTTTATCAGTCGGTTGTTTTGCGAGCGACGAGGTGTTGACCGCAATTTTGTGCCGCCTCAATATTTCAAACAATACCACCGTGGAAGACGTGCAAAATCAAGTAGAAGTTGCTCTTATGGCAGAGCGGTATTATGCTGTGGCAAAATCGTATATGCTTTACCGTCAGCGGCATAGCGAAGACCGCAGTGTGCGCGATAAATTGAGTTTCTTGATAGATTATTGCAACGCAAGCAATGCCGCCACCGGCAGCAAATACGATTCCAACGCCAACGTGGAGCACAAAAATTTGGCTACTTTAATCGGCGAATTGCCCAAACAAAGTTTTATTCGCCTCAACCGCCGCATGCTTACCGACCGCATGAAAGAAATGTACGGTAAAGAATTGGCAGACAAATATATAGACATGCTCAACAATCATTTTATTTACAAAAACGATGAAACGAGTTTGGCGAATTACTGCGCAAGTATTACCATGTACCCGTGGTTGATAGGCGGCACAATGTCTATCGGCGGCAATTCCAAAGCGCCCACGAATTTGAAATCGTTTTGCGGCGGATTTGTCAATATGGTTTTTATGGTTTCAAGCATGTTGAGCGGCGCGTGTGCTACGCCCGAATTTTTACTGTATCTGAACTATTTTATTGGTTTGGAATATGGCACGGATTATTATTTGAATGCCGACCGGCAAGCTGATTTGTCGTTAAAAAAGCGCACAATTGACAAAATAATAACCGACTGTTTCGAACAAATTGTGTATTCGATTAACCAACCGAGCGGCGCACGCAATTTCCAAGCCGTGTTTTGGAATATTTCGTATTACGACCGGTATTATTTCGAGAGTTTGTTTGGCGAATTTGTGTTTCCAAATGGCAGTCGTCCCGATTGGGAATCGCTTTCGTGGTTGCAACGGCGGTTTATGAAATGGTTTAATCAAGAGCGCAGTCGCTCAATTCTTACATTTCCTGTGGAAACTATGGCTCTTTTGACCGAAAACGGCGATGTGAAAGACCGTGAGTATGGCGATTTCACAGCAGAAATGTATGCCGAAGGACATTCATTTTTCACTTACATGAGCGACAAAGCCGACAGTTTGAGCAGTTGCTGCCGTTTGCGCAACGAAATTACCGATAACGGATTTAGCTACACGCTTGGTGCAGGCGGCGTTTCTACCGGCTCGAAAAGTGTGCTTACCATAAATTTGAATCGTTGCGTACAAAAAGCCTCACGCGAGGGCACGCACTATTTGTTTTTCTTGGAAGAAGTGATTGATTTGGTGCACAAAGCGCAGGTGGCGTACAACGAGAATTTGAAATATTTGCATGAAAAAGGAATGTTGCCCCTGTTCGATGCCGGTTACATCAATTTGGGACGGCAATATTTGACCATTGGCGTAAACGGCTTAGTTGAGGCTGCCGAATTTTTGGGAATTGCAATTACAGACAACCCTACTTACGTGGAATTTGTGGGAAAAGTACTTGGTTTGATAGAAATGTACAACAAAAAATACCGCACAAAAGAACGCATGTTTAATTGCGAAATGATTCCTGCCGAAAATGTGGGCGTAAAACACGCAAAATGGGACAGGGAAGCCGGTTTTACGGTAAAGCGAGATTGCTACAACAGCTACTTTTTTGCCGTAGAAGACACTTCGCTTAACATCATAGACAAATTCCGCTTGCACGGACGAAATTACATAGAACACCTCACGGGCGGCTCAGCGCTGCATTTGAATTTAGAAGAGCATTTGAGTAAAGAGCAATATCGCCAACTATTGCGTGTGGCTACACAAGAAGGTTGTAATTATTTCACTTTCAACATTCCCAACACAGTGTGCAATGATTGCGGAAATATTACGAAACATAATGTAAAACAGTGCCCAAAATGTAAAAGCGAGAATTTGGATTATCTTACTCGAATTATTGGCTATATGAAACGGGTTAGTAATTTTTCGCAGGCGCGGCAACAGGAAGCCAAGCAGAGATATTATAATACAAGCCCCCTAAATCCCCCTCAAGGGGGACTTTCTGAAGCTCTTGTGTAAGTTTTTTTAATTTAATTAAGATACGAATTTCAAATTTATGCTAACCAACGGATTAAACCACAACTCAAAGCCTCCTGAGGGGGTTGGGGGCTTCAAGTCCCATCGAGGGGGATTTAGGAGGCTGTTCTTTGCAAGTTACGACATAGTTTTTCAAGAAATTCCCAACGAGATAACGCTTGCGCTCAATATTTCGGGTTGCCCAAATCGCTGCAAAGGTTGTCATAGTCCGCATTTGCAAACCGATTGCGGCGAAGAATTGACAGAGGAAGTTATTGAAAATTTGCTGCACAATTACGGCAATGCCATAACTTGTGTGTGTTTTATGGGCGGCGACCAAGCTCCCGAAACGGTATTACATTTTGCACAATTTGTCCGTAGGGGCGTACCTATGTGTGCGCCCTGTAATGAGCAATGTGCGCCCAATAACGGGCAGACACATAAACCCAACAATGGGCAAACACAAGGGCAGACACACAGGTCTGCCCCTACGATAAAAACCGCATGGTATTCGGGAAAATCGGAAATACACCCGAACGCCATGCGATTTTTCGATTACATAAAAATAGGCGATTACCGTGAAGAATTGGGCGGATTGCAAAGCCCTGCAACTAATCAACGATTGTATAAAATAGAAAACGAGAAATTACTTGATGTAATGCCAATCGCGAGTTGAAATGAGCATTTCAACTTTTATTGTTTTTTGGTTTTCAATCGTTTAAGAACGTCTGCTTTTTCTTCCGGCGTCAACAAATCTACTCGTTTTTTTAGTAGCCAATGGTAAACATTAACATTGCCCGTAGTAACAGCATACGCTTGAACAAATTCCCAACCGTCGGCTCCCATAAAATTCATGGCATCGACCATAGAATTGAAAACGATTGGCTTTCCATTTTCGTCCATTAAACGCCTGTCGGCAAAAAAGCCGGCTTGTTGACCATAGTCAAACTCAACTGTTACTTTATTACTAAACAATTTACCTTGTCCGACCAACTGGCAATAGACAAATTCTTGCGATTGTGCCATTGAATATATAAAAATGGCAGCGAAAATTACTAATACTCTTTTCATTTTAAAATTATTTTTGTTTGTGTTTACATTTTTTGTATTTACTATTGAGGCCACTTAAAGTCGCTGACAACAACAAATTCATCGGAGTTTGGGTCTGTTGGGTTAACATTGCGCTGCACAGTCCAACGAAACGAAACGTCTGAACTTAATTCGAGGTTTTTGATGTCCTCTGCATTAAACTTTGCAACCCATTGCTCAGCCTGTTTTCTTGCCTGCGCATCGGCGTCTGCCGCCGCTGCCGCCGTGCTTTTTCCTTTACCGGTTAGGAATAACCTTGCTGGAATGGAAAATTGGTTAAAGTAATTTTCTACGGCTGCGAGGTCGGAAAATGAACCCGAAAACTCAGAGACTCCGACTGTATATATATACATATCGCTCTCTTCTTTGGAGCAACTGCTTGTAATGGCAATAATTGCCAACAAGGCTAAGAAAATAAATGTTTTTTTCAATTTTAAAAATTTTAATGATTATTAATTATTTACGATTATTTCTATTGCTTTTTCCAACTGAGGGTCGGTGCCTGCCGTAAGAGCTGCTTCATTATATTTGACTTCAAAACCTCGTGGCGCATCTTTGGGAGAAAATCCTTTACCTTCATAGTTTTTGCCATTAATACAATTGGTCATGGCATGAGGCGTATAAACCATTTCAAAGAAATTGGTCTTGAACACACCTGCATTGTATATGGCTAAGGGAATTTCAGTATCTTTTATTAAAGTACCTTGTCCGCCCCAAGTGCTTTCGCCCACAAAGTAACCGGTGGGCAGGTGGCTGAGGAGCATGGTAGATATTTCGGCACAGCTAACAGAATTTACATCGGCAAGAACAACTATTGGGACAGTTAGCGGCTTCGAAATAGGAGCATAGCCCTCCATAAGAGGTATTGTAACCGGTACCCGAGGACCATAATCCAATCTGCCATTGCCTATTTTTTTTCTGTCATATCCTGCCACAATTTCATTACCTGTCAATAGGGTTGCCCACATACTTAAATCGGGAACCATACCTCCTCCATTTCCCCTAAGGTCAATAATAACACCATCAAGAGAAGGATTGTTAAGTGATGCAACAAATTTTTCAAATATTTCGCCAATAGGCGTTAAAGCAGGATTTTCATAATCATTGGGGTCTTCAAAGTATCCTGTAAATACAAATTGATTAAAATAAAAGTAGCTTATATTTTTCCCCGCTGTATTAATAACTTCCCCTTGTAATACAGAAAAACTTTGGTCAACTGTTAAACCTCGCAAAGAATTATTCAAATATTTTTTACGTAGTTCGGTGAGTCTAAACTTGTCAAGCGTGGCACTACTGCGATAAGTTCCATCTTCTTTACGGCGATTAGTGCTTGGACTTATTATCGTTCCATATCCGGCTTCTGCTAAAACTTCTTCGAACTCTTCGTTCACAATGAGAGCAAAGTGTCCGTCAACCAAATCTTTTGTCATTTCAACGAAATATTCGTAAGCTTTTACCACATCTTCTTCATTCTCAATATCTAACTGGGCAAATTTTGGTTTATACATATCGTACACGGCATCCCAATCGGTGGGGTCAACATCCCAAAAGATGTAATTATTGTTCATTCCTGTCCAAAAACTTTCAAATGCAGCGGCATAAAAATCCCCTCCATAATAACTCGCAGGAGGATTTAGTACCGGCATTTCTTTTCGACACGAAACAAAGGTAATTGCAAGCAAAGCAATTACACTGAAACATATTTTGATGGTTTTCATATTCTTATATTTTTAAAGTATTAATTTTTGTAAGTATTAAAATAAGTTGAACAATACGCTTGCTTGCACAACAATGGTGTTGTTATAACGGGGTATTTGCTGTTTCATGTAATCTTTTTGCAAATCGGATAAACTATACAGATAGCGTCCTTCCAATGCGAAAGTACACACGTTGTTGCAATTATATTCCAATCCTAAACCCATGGACAAACCATATTCAAAGCGATTGTCGCGACGAGTATCAAATTCGAAAGGTTCATCGTACTCATAAAGTTGTTCTTCGTTATCAGTAACCCCGTTTATGCGGCTGCCTGCCCAATAGCCCGCAAATGCACCCGGAGTGCAGAAACCGCGCAAATTCTCGCCGCCAAACGAAAACCGCGCCATCAACGGCAGTTGCAAATACGTGTTCTTTGTTTCCTGATAAGGAAGAATCGGGTCAAGCGCGTAGAATTCCGTGCGAGTCCACCGGTAGCTTTTCCGTATCACGGAAGGCTCTGTTTGCAACCCAACCCAACCGGCAAATTGATACACAACAGGCACGCCAACAGTAAAACCACCCATGCTTTCATAAGCAGTAAACGGACGATACCCCACCGAAGTGGTTAAAGAATTATGGGTATAACCGCCGGAAATACCCAAAAGCAAACGAGCATTACACTCTTTGTTTTTAGCACTATCGCTACTTTGCGCGTAAGCAATCGAACCAACAAACGCGAAAAACGATACTAACAAAATTTTAGTTTTCATTTTTAAAAAATTTATATGAGTTTTTACTTTTTGCAAAAATAAAAAATAAAAAATAAAAAATAAAAAATAAAAAATAAAAAATTGCATTATTTTTTATTTTTTCACAAACCAAGCCGAATCAACATACACCAATTTCTGATATTTAAGTGATGGCGACGGCAAACAAGGTATTGAAAATGCTTTACTCCACAGCGCATCAACGGCGGCAATAGTTTCGGCATTGGAAACCACCGGAGTAGGCCACTCTCTTGGCGCAACGCCTTGTATTTTTGTTCGTCCATCAATAATTATGTGCGAATTGTCTACAATTTTACAATCGTTTTGCGGGTCAATATTATTCAAAACGTGCCATACAATTGTTGCAAAATCGGTGCTTTCGAGCGCATTGTCGTGAATAATTGTGAAATTGGTTGAGGGTTTTTGTGCACAAATTTCGCTGAAAGGCGTTGCAATATCGTGGGCTGCGAGGGTGTAACTATTTCCGTTGCTCGCACTGTCGCTCGCGCGGATTTGTAATCCGTGCGATTGTGATGAAACGCACGGATTACAAA
>WQTX01000117.1 GCA_009786075.1 Bacteroidota bacterium
ACCATAAACCGTATTACTGTTTGAAGCATTGGTCTTAATTTCTGAGAAAACTCCGTATGTACCGACTGTTGTTGACGTATTGTGGTTTTCAACGACAGTAATATTACCAAAAATAGTGCCTGCATTATAAGATGTTGCCGTTGTGCTGATTCCAAAGGTATTAGCAGTTGATGAAGTATTGTTGTTTGTTGCCCTATTCTGTATACCGTAACAAGCTCCGATATTGTTTTCTCCAAGAGAAGATGTTGTAAATATACCGAAAGCACCTCCGGAACCGGAATATGTATTGTTTGTTGAAGTATGTAATCCATACAAGTTGCTGGGAGTAGCCAGTGTATTGTCTATTCTGAGTTTCGATGAGGTTGTGGAAGATGCTAAACCAAGCCACAGATTAGCAGTAGTAGGACTAAGATAGAGGTTGCTGCCGGAGGTTTGCCACGTGGGTGTTTGAGCAAAACCAGTTGCTGTTACAAAACTAAGAAATAAGAAAATTGCTGTTTTTTGAAAATGTTTGTTCATAATAGATAAGATTTTAAAATTTGAAAAGGTAAAGGAAAAAAGAAACACTGAAATAAAAATGGAAAAAAATGGGCAAAATATGTCCAACTTTATAGACAAATGAGTATCTTTGCGGACACTAAAAAATATCATACATTATGAACGTAGGCGATAATCTTAGAATACTAAGAAATAAAAACAATGTTTCGCAACAGGACGTTGCCGATTATCTTGGCGTTGACCGCAAAACATACATAAGTTGGGAAGCCGGCTCTGCCGACATCAAAAGTTCGTACATACCCAAATTGGCAGAGTTTTTACATGTAGAAATCAACGATTTATTTAAAAATAAATCCGGCGATATAGTTATTAATCAACATAATTCAGACAATAAGGATAATTCCATAAATAACGGCATTGTTCTTTTACTAACCGATAAAGAAGCTGTAAATGAACTTGTAAATGTTATAAAAGATAAGTTTGGGGGTAAATAGGTTTTTTGGTATCTTGCGCAACATTCCGTGTCGTAATGGGGGTGATTGAAAATTTACAAAAAATAGGAAATATATTTTTTAGTGTAAGATAAAAAATGATGTGATTTTTCAAATTTTCTTTGAAAAGCAGAAAATATGTTGTATATTTGCAGCGTATTAGAAATAATACTTGCCCCCCTTAGTTGGGAAAGACTAAGGTAGTCCCTCAATCGCAGAGGGATTTTTTATTTATAGCATAATATGGAAGGTAGAAAACAAAGAGTAATTGTTTATGTAGATGGGTTTAACTTCTACTACGGTTTGAAATCAAAAGGTTGGCGAAATTACTATTGGTTGGATATGGTAAAATTCGCCGAAGGACTTTTGCACCCACATCAGCAACTTGTTGAAATATGTTATTTTTCTGCAAAATCAACTGATAACCAAAAGTCGAAAAGGCAAGATGCTTTTTTTCAAGCGAACAAATTGAATCCTAAATTCTCATTATACCTTGGTAAGTACTTGACAAAAAACATTACTTGCAAATATTGTAATCGTGTAAACCATTCGTTTGAAGAAAAAGAAACCGATGTGCGTATTGCAACCGCAATGCTTGCCGATTTTTATCAAAAACGATGCGATATTACTATGCTTGTTTCGGCAGATAGCGACCTTGTGCCGCCAATAGAATACATTAAAGAAATTACTCCGACACATAAGATTATAACTTGTTTTCCTCCCAACCGTCACTCTTTTAATTTGCGCAACTGGAGCAATGGTGTAAAAACACTTACAAACCGGCAATTGTATGAAGAATGTATGTTGCCGGAAACAGTTACGCTTCCTGATGGCTTTGTTTTAAAACGACCCGATAAATGGAAATAGGTTATTGGCAGATTATAACCAAGATTTTGGTATCTTGCGCAACATTTCAATAATTTTCACGTTGTAGTGAAACAAGAAAAAACACAATACCATTATGACCATAAAAAAAATCTTTTTCGCAATCTGTTTATTTTTTTCCTGCGCAACATTCGCTCAAACTGCACAAACAGGTACAGCCGTAGGCAACATAGCCCCCAATATTTCGCTTCCGCAAACCGATGGTTCAATGCTTGATTTATATAGCCTGCGAGGCAAAGTAGTGCTTATAGACTTTTGGGCTTCGTGGTGCGGTCCGTGCCGGCAGGAAAATCCGCACTTGGTACGAGCCTACAAAACTTACAAAGATGCGAATTTTACCGTAGGAAAATCATTTACCATTTACAGCGTGTCTATAGACAACAAAGCGCAATCGTGGCGCAATGCCATACAAACCGATGCTTTGCCGTGGGGCGAACACGTGAACGATGCACAAGGCTGGTATAGCCGCTATTTGCGATTGTACAACATTCAAGGCATTCCCGCCAATTTTTTGATAGATGCCAACGGGGTAATTATTGCAAAAAACCTGCGTGGCGCGGCTTTGGAGCAAACGCTTAAAAAATATCTTGTGAAATAGTGTTCCAATTCAAACAATTCACCATACAACAAAACAACTGCGCCATGAAAGTAGGCACCGACGGCGTGTTACTTGGCGCGTGGGCACATATTGAAAATGCAAACCGTATTTTAGATGTTGGAACAGGAACGGGTTTGATAGCCTTAATGCTTGCGCAGCGCCAACCAACAGCCACAATTGATGCCATAGAAATAGAAGAAAACGCTTGCCAACAAGCATGTGAAAATGTTGCAAACAGTAAGTGGCACAACAGAATTTCTATTTTTCACACTTCGTTGCAAAATTTTGAACTTTTTGGAAAATATGATTTGATAGTTTCCAATCCGCCGTTTTTTTCACAATCGTTGCAAAATCCCGATAGTGCGAAAACAACCGCACGGCACAACGATACGCTTTTGCCCATGGAATTGGCGCAACATGCAAAACGACTTTTACAGGAAAATGGGCGAATAGCGGTAATTTACCCAGTACACGAGGCGCACGTATTTCTCAATGCAGCACAAGAAACCGGTTTTTTCCCACGGCGCATTACGCACGTAATTCCTTCAATTGGCAAAAAAGCAAAACGTATGCTTGTGGAATTACAACTCACACCCTGTGATTTGATTGAAACCGAATTGTGCATTGAAAAAGAACTGCGCCATACTTATACCCAAGAGTATATTGATTTGACTAGGGATTTTTATTTGAAATTTGAAAAACCTTCCTCAACCCTTTGACCAACTGCCCATTACAGCTTTTACACTGCTCATGCTTATCACTCATAAAAATCACAGCAACACGCAATTCGCCGCAGGGAGCCTGTACCGAAATTTCATTTTCAAACAACCGGAATGTCTCACGAATACGGCGTTTTACAAAATTTCTATCAACCGCATGACGCACCCGTTTTTTGGGAACGCTCACAAGTAATTTCGACGAAAAACAGTCAGCCGGCACAAACGACCACACAAATTTAAAAGGGAATTCAATGTGTGAACTCCCTTGTGCGAAAAGCTCTTCGCGTTCTTTTTCGGAATGTATGCGGTGGGATTTTAGGAAAGCAAGCCCCCTCCCAGCCTCCCCCACAAGGGGAGGAGAAAAGCCCCCTAAATCCCCCTCGAGGGGGACTTTTTTGAGTTGTGGTTTATTATTGAGTGCTATATCTTCTTTATTCATTTCTTTTTTATTGCGTCAGCAGTCCCCCTCCTTCGGAGGGGTTAGGGGAGGCTTAAATGTTTTTATTGTATTCTTGTCTTTGCTTCAGCAAGTCCCCCCTTGAGGGGGGATTTAGGGGGGCTCTTTATTTCTTATTATGTTTCTTAATAAACAACTCCAAAGCCGTAGTCATAGAAGGCGCTTTTGGCGCCGGAGCGGGAATGTCTAAGCGGAAACCGGCATCGGTTACGGCTTTGGCGGTGGTGGCTCCGAATGAGGCTATGAATTTGTCTTTTTGTTTGAAATTGGGGAAATTTTGTTTTAGCGATGCAATGTCCGATGGAGTGAAAAATACAATAATATCGTAGTCTTCGTGATTCAAATCCGATAAATCGCAACTTACCGTTTTGTACAAAATAGCTTTGGTAAACGTAAATTTTTCCTTTGTCAATTTGTCGGGAATTGCCTGTTTGTGAATGTCGGAAAGCGGCAAAAGGAACCTTTCGGCAATGTATTTCCGGGCAATTGTAATCAAATCGTCGAAAGTGCCGTTGGCATAAAAAATCTTGCGTTTGCGATACACAATATATTTTTGCAAATAAAATGCTGCGCTTTCCGAAATACAGAAATATTTCATGGTTTCGGGTATAACTAAACGCATTTCTTTTGCCAAACGGAAGAAATGGTCGATTGCCGTGCGGCTAGTAAAAATTACCGCCGAGTGGTCGAGTATCGAAACTTTTTGCCGGCGAAATTCACTCGCACCAACGTTTTCAACCTGTATAAACGGACAAAAGTCAATTTGCACATTGTGGTTTTTTGCCAAATCGAAGTACGGCGACTTTTCAACTTCGGGTTTGGGCTGGGTTACAAGAATTTTTCTAATTTTCATAAATACATAAATTATAAACTGAGAGAATGTAATAGTATGGTGGTTGCTTTTGCCAATAATAGTAACGGCAAAAATTCAAGTATACACAGGAATAAAAACACGTAAAACAGTGAAATTCCGGATTTTACGCTTATAATTACGCCACGCGCTATGCGTAGCAAATAAAAAAAGGCAATAAGAATAAAACCAATGGTCATAATGGTGCCATGGCTTATAATATGTGGCTGCACAAAGGCAAAACAAATAATTACCGGAAATAAAAATATACCGAGCGCTTTGTTGTACAAATGCACGTTGAACAAATATTCATGTGCAAAATCACGGCACATATATATCGCTCCCAAACCTTTCAACATCAGGCTTTTTGCGCCATATAAAATAAATAAAAGCACCGCTCCGGCACACACCAAAGCTATATTTTGCAGTCCGGGCAATTGCAGCGGATTGAAATAATTGACCGTTTGGTAAATAAACAGCGAGGTATTGAGCGTAAAAAGCACCTGCAACAGTGCCGACAGTTGATTGTTGCTTTCGTTGGCATTGCGTATGGTTTTTAGCAATAAATTGTAGTGAAAAATCGACGACAGGAACAAATCAAACCGCTTGCGATAGCGAATTCGAGCCACACACAAGAGAGCAATGCTACCAAAAATAATCCAAAAAAACCAATTGTTCGAGGTGTCATTTATTTTTTTATAATTTATGGTAAACACCTGTTCTTTAAAATCTTGCGAAAACGTAGGGTGTGCGCCAAAATTACGCTGGTTCATAGCAATAGCGCCTTGGTGGTCGAAAAGTTTGAGTGTAAAATCGGGATTGTAGGAATTGCTGTGCGCAAAAGGAAATTCAATCTGAGAATTGTAAGTTTTTGCAGGAGCGGCAATTGTTTTAACTGTGCTAAGCTGCGCCGGTGCTGCCACAGTGTCGAGTGCGGGAATTGTGTCGGAAGATGCGGAAATTATGTCGGCAGGTGTAATTTTGTGTTTCGGCGATAATAAAGGATAACTCAAATGCTGCGGCGAACGTTCGATTTCTTGAAACGAAATTACTCCCAAACTATCAGGAATTTCCTGCGTTACGGCTAAATTTTTCCTTGTATTTACAATCTGTAATTCCAACTCTCAAAATTTTTTGCAAAAATACATGAATTATTCTGTATGGTAACATATTCAAAACGTTTTTTATACAATAGTTATAAACTTTTCAAACCCCTCCCAACCTCCCCTTGAGGGGAGGGGCAAGAAAAATGATGCAATCATTTTTCTTAAAGTCCCCCTTTAGGGGGATTTAGGGGGTCTTGCGAATAGTTTATAACCTGTTAGCTTTTATTTCTATTTCCCCCATTCGCAGCACAGCATTTTTCGTATTATTGCATACACAAAAATCAGTTACTCCGTTATTCAATTATTCAATCACTCCGTTATGCCTTACAGACGTTTGCCCAATACCGATGCCGCCCGTACACGAGCAATTACCAAAGCTATAAATAAAACCCTCGGATTGCACCCCGACGATGTTGCTTTTAACTACAAAACACTCACTCGTGCAAAGTTTTTTCTTTCAACATTCAAAACCGGAATTAGTCTACAACGAGCTGATACTGTGCAATATGCCGAAAAAAACAGCGAGCTTTCGCATTTGCAAAAACAACTACGTATGTATATTACTCATTTTATACAAGTGCTCAACATGACTATTCAGCGAGGCGAAATTTCGGCAGACGCTTTGCGTTATTATGAATTGGGGAAATATGGCAAAAAATTGCCAAAACTTCAAACCGATGAAGATTTAGCCACATGGGGCAAATTACTGATTGAAGGCGAAGAAGCACGAATAAAAGACGGCGGTACGCCCATGGCAAATCCACGAATTGCGCAATTGAAAGTAAATTACGACCGCTTTATGATAAAACTCAAAAGCACGCAATTTAAACAGGGAACCAAAGAAAATGCCGGCGAATACATTCAAAATCTACGCAAAGAAGCCGACGATTTAATCCTCGAAATTTGGAATGGCGTGGAACACACATTTGCTCATTTATCAGCCGATGAAAAACGTGAAAAAGCTGAAGAATACGGGGTTTGTTATGTGTTCCGACCGTATGAAAAGAAAGCCCCCTAAATTAGCTACGCTGAGCTCGCAAGCTCGGTTCCCCTCAAGGGGACTTTAAGAGTCTGTTTAAACTTTATTTAATTCTTATTCTTCGTGTCTTTTTGTCTTCGTGCCTTCGTGTTTATTTTTTTAAGCGCAAGCGCATTTTTAGTAAACACGAAGACAGAAAGACA
>WQTX01000118.1 GCA_009786075.1 Bacteroidota bacterium
AATGACGTACAAAAGAGCGTCATTGCGAGGCACGAAGCAATCCAGAAAACTAACTAAACAATTAAAATAAACAAATGAAAAAATCACTCATCACACTCACACTCGCGTTAACTTTTACCGCACTGCATGCGCAGAAAAAAGGCATTGTTGGCATTTGGAATTTCGACAACGAAGTATTTTTGGAATTTACCGAAAAACAACTCGGTTCGTATGGCAGCGACCCAAGCGCATATATTGATTATTACACTCACAACAATGAAATAATTGCCGAAGGGCAACCGTTGCCTTACAAATTGAAAGGCAATACGCTAACGATTGGCGAAGGCGAAGTAAAAATAACCGGAAAACGCTTTGTTTCAAGCAAAAAAAATCCATTGAAACAGGGAATATATTATCCTAAACACGATGGTTACGATGCTTATTTTACTATTGTAGATGGTAATAATGTGGAAATTAGCACGTATGGAAATACTCTTTCCACAAAATATCTAATTGAAGGTTCAAAATTGTATATCATGCGTCCACACGGTCGGTTTGTAACTTTTACAATTATTGATAGTGAAACGGTTACCGATAAAGATATGACTTTTACATTAATAAGTACCAAAGAATTTACAGAAAGAAACCGCTACGGCGAAATTCGCGCAGCGTATTTTCAAAAAAATTACGAAAAAGCGATTGAGCTTGCGCAAAAAGCAATAAAAGAAACGCCGAACGATGTGCGTTTTTACAGCATTCTTGCCGACATTTACTATTCACAAAAAGATTACCCCCGAACGATAGAAGTTTTAAATCAACTTTTGCTCGTTGAGCCGCAGCATGTTAGCACAATGGGGAATTTATCGTACTACTATTTATTTGTAAAAGATTACGCCGCAGCAGAACAAATGGCGCGCAAAGCCCTTGCCATAGACAGCACTCAAACGTGGATTAACACCAATTTGGCAAGCGCCATACTGTTTCAAGACCGCTACGAAGAGGCTGAAAAAATAATTTTGGAATTGAAAGACGAAGATTGCTTGAACACCACTTGCGCCGAAGCATGGTTAGACGATTTTACCCAATTTCAAAAAGCTGGTGTAATTCCCGAAAATCAAAAAGAAAACCTGCGGAAAATACAGCGATTATTAGATGAAGACTGGGAAAAAAAGTTAACATACGAACAAGAACAAAAAGCTATTGAAATTGTTACAATTTGGTTTGAAGAAATGCGTAAGGCAAACGATGTAAATCGCATAATGCAGGTTTCCGATGTGCCGTTTGCGTTTAATAACGAGAGAGTTTTAAGCACTACCGGCGATTTGAGGGAAGCATATTCAGAATTTTTTAAAAACAAAGAGCAAACAACAATTCCAACGTATGAAGTTGAGATTTGGGACTATGAGAATAGAATTGTATGGGGCTACATTCCGATTAATATTGTAAGAGTTGTCGTAATGATAAATGATGAAGACGGCGATGTGGAAGAACAAATTGTAGTAGGTGTCTCAATTCGTGATAATACGTTTAAAGTAGTGGGATTTTATTGATAATAACCGTCATTCCTGCGAAGGCAAGAATCCCCTCATAAAACCGAAGAGATTCCTGCCTTCGCAGGAATGACGTAAACAGTGAACATTATGAGCGAAAAAACAATGATATTCGGCACCCACGCAGTGCTTGAAACCTTAAAAGAAGGCAAACCAATTGACCAAATTCTGATAAAAAAACAGTCGGACAATGAAATAATACGTGAAATAATTTTTCACGCGCGCAAAGCCGGTGTTACGGTAAAATCCGTTCCGGTGGAAAAATTGCAACGCATTACGCAAAAAAATCATCAAGGCGTGATTGCGTTTACATCGCCTATTGAGTTTGATAATATCGAAATTTTGTTGCCAACAATTTACGAGCGTGGCGAAACTCCATTTATCGTGTTGCTCGACGAAGTGAGCGATGTGCGCAATTTCGGCGCAATTGTGCGTTCGTGCGAATGTATGGGCGTTCACGCGGTGGTGGTGCCGCACGTTGGCTCGGCGCAAATCAGTGCCGATGCGCTTAAAACATCGGCAGGCGCGTTGGCAAAAGTGCCGGTGTGCAAAGTAAAATCGCTTGCCGCAACGTGTAAATATTTGCAAGAAAGCGGTTTGCAACTGCTGTGCGCCTCCGAAAAATTTGCCGAACCGTGTTATGAAGTCGATATGACTATGCCCACCGCTTTGGTTATGGGCAACGAAGAACAGGGAATTTCGCAACCAATCATTGACCTTGCCGACCGTAGAATTTGCATACCAATGACGGGCGAAATTAATTCTTTGAATGTGTCGGTTGCTACGGGGATTTGTTTGTATGAGGTGGCGAGGCAACGAATGTGCCAATGAAGTCAATATGCCAATACGACAATGAGCTAATATGATAATGTGTTAATTCTCACATTATTTCATTGGCACATTGGCATATTAAAAAATTGGCACATTAAATTTATTGCCGCAACAACATAAGCGCACCTCTATAAATTTTATCGGAATGTGTAGTAATAATATAAAAATACGTTCCGGGAGCAGCTTGCACACCATTATTTTGCCGTCCGTCCCAGCCGGCGGAGCCTTCATACATCGTTTGCCCCCAGCGATTGAGAATAATGATATTTTTAAAACATACCTCCATACCTTCAAGATATATATCGTTTATGCCATCGTCATTGGGCGTAAATACGTTTGGAATTTTCGATTCACAATTGAAAATTACTTTCAAATTCAAAATTACCGCACTGTCGCACAGGAATTGACTGTGCAAACGCAGGGTGTCGAATACCGTTGTTTCTCTATGTTGAGCCGGTATTGAAAAACCGTATTTGTTATAACTTTCGCCTACAAAAATAGTGTCGGCAATGTATAGCGTGTCGTTAGGGCAAATCACTTCCAAATTCAACAGTACCGTGCTGTCGCACAGGAATTGATTGTACAAACGCAAGGTGTCGAAAATCGTGGTTTCTGCGGTTTGAATTGGAATTAAAAAACCGTGTTTGTTATAACTTCTTCCTACGAAAATTGTGTCGGCAATTTTGGTTGTATCAGATATTACACACAATACTTTCAAGTTTAAAATCACGAGGCTATCGCACAGCGCTTGATTTTGCAAGCGCAAAGTTTCGCGAATTGTGCCTGCTGCGGTTTGAACAGGTATTGAAAAACCGTGTTTGTTATAACTTTTGCCCACAAAAATAGTGTCGGCAATAAAGAGATTATCAACCTTGTTGACGGTTATTGTATTTGTTTGTTTATTGTTTTGTAAGTCTTTTACACAGCGAATGGAATAGCCGTCCGTGCGGAAGGGGTTGCTACCCCACACGCCGACATTATCGCTACCGAAAAACACGAAGTAGGTATAACTGTCAAGCTCGGTACTGCTCCAATAGTAGCCGTACGTGTCTGCGTGGCCGAGCATACCGTCGTGGTAGCGAGAGCCCACGGCAGGAAAAAAAACGGTATTGCTTCCACTGCCAAATATTCTACCGGCTACGCCTGTACCGTTATAATTAAAAGTCCAAGTGCTACCAAAATTTACCAGAGCATCCTGTTCGGCTTTTGTGGGCACTCTATAGCCTGTGGGACAAGGGTCATTTTGTTTCTCCCACGTGGCGCCGACAGGATTTGTAGTATTCCAGCCGATTACAGTACCCGTAGTAGCCCATGCTACTTTACGATTCCATTGGTAGAATTTACCTGCATCTTGCGGGTTGGCAGCAAAAGTACCGGGCGCATCAACATTATATTTTGCCCAAACGACATCGTTTATTTTCACTCCATTTTCATCTAAAAAATCGGCAAAACAACCGTTTTTATCGACCAAACTGTGTGCAATAAACGTATTTTCGCCCGCTTGCGTTGCCACAAGCGTAGTATTCATTCCCGAAACTGTGATTTTTTGCCGTGTGCCATTAAACGTATAATCCAACTCAAACGGCGCAATGCCGGTAAATTGTAAATGAATACTGTTATTTTGGCAAATCTCTTTTTCTGCAATTGTAACCGTTGGCGGTGTGCAAGTAACATCTTTCACTTTCAAATTCAAAATCACAGTGCTGTCGCAACCCTCCACACTTAGCAATTTCACCGTTGCCGTAGTATCTTTCGTTACTTTTGCAAAATTGAAATTATATTTTGCGTAGGCAGAATTTTTGTCAATTACATCGCTTATGCGATTTGTGTACACAGGATTTACCACGAGTTGCAAAATATCAGCAACCTCGCAGTTATGTACATTTTTAGATTTATTAGTATGCGTAAATTTTCCTGCAATTTCTTGTTTGCCAAGATTAAAACCATTTTTGTTGTAGATTTCATTTTGGCAAATAGTATCTCGATAAATAAAGTAACTCTCGGTGCCGGGTAAATAGCCGGGGTAAACGCTAATTTCCAATGCAATAATATCGATACAACCTTGCGCATTACGGTAACGAATAGTATCTTTAAAAATTCCGGGTTCTATCAAAATCAAATCCAAACCGTGTTTTTGATACAATGCTCCGGCACAGGTTTTGTCGGTAATTTTTGTAACAACGGGTTTCGTTACGCTTAAATTCACGTTCAGCATAACAGGGCAATCGCCACCCTTAATATTTATCGGATACACGCCCGCAGTTTTGGCGTTTAAGCCATATTCGGCGTAGGTTTCGCCTTCGCAAATAGTGGCATTTATGTTTTGCGGCGCGTTGGTATGCACTACCACCGTTTGTTTTGCCTTTGCCGAGCAGCTGTTTTGAGTGGTAACTTCTACGCTGTATTCGGTGGTTTGTGTTGGTTTTACGGTAATTGCGCCTTTGGTGGAGCCGGTGTTCCACAAATAATTGAGCGAGCAGTCGTAGATGTTTATTGTAACGAAGTTATCTTTTACGTTTATAAAATTGTCCTTTACACAGCGAATAGAACGACCTACTGCGCGAGCGGCAGCACCCCATTCATCTGTTTTTGCCTCTGTGTTAGTAAAGCTAAGGAAGTAGGCATCGCTTCCACTATTTGGGGTACTACTCCAATATGTACCAATTTCTCCTGCATTCCAAACGTGTCCAAGAGTGTTTAGACCTCCGGCTGCCGGGAAAAAAAGTTCTGATGTACCATAAGTAAATATTCGCCCTGCAACGCCTGTGTTTTTGTAATTAGTTGTCCATACTCCCTTATTTGTTTCTTTAAGAAGGTTTTTTAGTTCTATCAAGGTGGGCACGCGCCAACCTTCGGGGCAAGGGTCGTTAGCCTTTTCCCATTCTGTGCCGCTTTGGTTGCTGCTATTCCAACCTGTTCCTGTTCCTGCCGCAATCCACCCTTTGGAACGGTTCCATTGATAATACATTCCCGCATTTTCCGGATTTTTAGCAAAAGTACCGGGTGCATCTACATTACAAGTTGCCCATTTTACGCCGTTAATCACTACGCCGTCTTCGTTTTCACAATCCTCTATCAATTCAATTTTTTTTCCTTCATCTTTGGCATATTGATGTGCAGAGGAATTCTCATAACAGCGAATAATTGCTTGAGGGAAATGATCTTCAGAACTACTTATCTCAAATATCGCTGTTTTGGGAACAGTAATGTACATCAACTGAGAGCCAAGAGTAAAAGCACTTGAGATAATCACATTAGTTGTCGGCGGAAGAACAATTGACGTAACAGCAGTATATTTGAATGACCCGGAAGGTATATACGTTACAATATAGCCATTTACGGAACGTGGTACAACAATATCTGTATTCGTCCCCCAATACCTCGCTATATAACAGGTACCATCATTGGCTGGCATTAGCCCTATTTCAAAATCACTTTCCGCATTAGGTTTTAACGTATTATACCATTTTTCATAATCAAAATTTCCACAAGGATTATCGCTTGCACCACCACCGTTTCCCGGATACGTCATTCCCTCCGTCAAAGCCCACAGCGTAATTTCCTCGCCTGCCGAACAAAGCAGCATATTGTTCGGTTCAATGCGCGGCACAGGTTTTGGCAACACGCTCAGCGCAAGCGTAACCACACTATCGCAGCCAAACTTCGAGGTTACATGTTTGGAATACACAAAATAACCAACTTCGTCCTGCGCACCAAGATTAAAATTATACATATTGAAATTTTCGCCTTGGCACACTTCTTCATTTTTTTGTATGCTGTACGATTTTCGAGGCGTAATGTTGAGTTGTTCCGTACCGCTGCCGCAACCGTTTTTCCAGCTCAGTTGCAGCACACTTGGGCTGTCGTCGGTAAAATACAGTTGTATGATTTGTGCAAAGCGCGAACTTTTGTACAGCACCGCATTGCTTGGCACAATCCATTCAAAATGGCTAAGACCTTCGGCTCCGGAAAAAGCATAAGTGGAAATTTCTTCGGTACAGGGCTGCGTTTCGCTCTCAATAATCTTTGGCAATGTATATTCACCGGCACTTACCGTGAGTTCCAGCACATTGTAAGTGTCGCAACCGTTTACGGTGCCGGTTTTTATGGTATCGCGAAACATTCCCACCGGCGGTTCTTTTACCTCAAAACCATTGCCGGAATAACTTTGCCCGTGGCAAATTGCCTCGCGAAGATAGGTAGTGCGTTGCATAACGGTAAGCGTAAGATTTATTTCCGCACCGTCGGTACACGCCGCAGGGTTTACAATCACATTTTGGTAAAAATGCGTTCCCGCCTCTTGCGGCGGCAAATTAAAATTGTGTTTGGTGTATGTTTCGCCTTCGCAAATAATATCGGTATAATCGCCCGCCTGCACACTGCCCGGATTTGCAGCA
>WQTX01000119.1 GCA_009786075.1 Bacteroidota bacterium
TTACGTAACTTTGTTTGTGGCGGCAGCCGTTGCGCTACGAGCCGTAATGCAGCTTTTGCACCTGCCGCACGTTTTTTACAGCATAGATTTATTCAATCCTTTGGTGTATGCACATTCGGCGGCAATTCCTTCGCTTGGCGACCTGTGTATCAATTGTTTACTGCTGCTTTTTGTGTTGCGGCATATAGTCGGAATTATACAACAACAACCGGAACGCGTGTTGTGGCAACGCATACTGTTTGTGTGCGCCATGAATGTATGTATGCTTGGCATCATGTACATTATGCGTTCGTTGGTGTTCGATTCTGCTTTGTATTTGGAATTGTATAATTTACTCAATGTCAATTATTTGAGTTTTGTAGCATACGCAATCATTGGCGCATTGCTGTTGGCGTATGTTGCCTTGTTTTTTAGTTTTTATTCGGGTCGGCAATCATTGTTTCCCAATAAAAAACAAGCTCTGATTGTAGTATTGGCAAGCGTTGCGTGTTTTGCAATTCTTGGCGCTGTTGCAAATGGCGAAGTATTGTATGCGCTCCTGTTTTTTGCAGGTTTGGTGCTTTTGTTTGAATTGCGTGTGCCTCGAAATCTTATAAAAATCATAGCATTTGCAAGCGTGGTGCTGTTTTCCATGTTGTATTGCAACCAACGTATTCAAGAAAAACATGCTCGCATAAAACGCATAGTTGCCGAAAATTTGGCGCACGAAAAAGATTTGATTGCCGAAATGCTTTTAAAAGATATAAAACCGCACATGCTCAGCGACAGCGTTTTGCAAAACATGCTTACACACCACAGCGGTACCGAAATTAATCAGTATTTGCAAAAAACATATTTTGACGGTTTCCTAAAAAAATACAACCTTGAAACTACTATTTGCGGCACCGGCGAAAATTTTACCGGCAACAATCAATTGCAAAATTGTGAGGAATATTTTACGCGCATTTTGCAAAACTATGGCACGCAGCTGCAAAATTCCGATTATTATTTTTTGAATAATCAAAACGGCGGCATCAGTTATTTCGATTCGCTGCAGTATAAGTTTCCGACCGGCGATATTGCAAAACTCTACATTGAATTGCACTCCAAGCGAATGCCCGAAGAATTGGGTTATCCTTCGCTTTTGCTACGCGACGGGCTGCACGCAAATATTGAAAAAAAACAATATTCGTATGCAAAATACAAAGATTCGCTCTTGGTAAGCAATCACGGACGATTTATGTATCCGCTCAATATTTCGGGCATTCGCACGCAAAATACGCAGAGCCGGGCTAATCACGAAATTGTGCAACTGAGCGAACATACCATAGGAATTGTAACGCACCGGAAACCTGCGATGCTTGATTTTTTGTATTGGACTTCGTATATTTTTGTGCTCTACGCTTTGCTGTTTTTGTTCCCGTATTATATGGTGCACCGCTACACGCAGCACAAACGCCGGACTTCAATAGCCGACCGTGTAAAATATGTGATTGCGGTGTTTGTGGTGCTTTCCTTGCTTATTACTATTGTGTGTTTTGGGTGGTTTAGCCGTCAGCAAAATCGTAGTTTGCAAACACAAATTACCAAAAAAATGCAATCAATTCTGGTGGAATTTACCAAACATTACGGCAATGCTTCGCAATTGACCGCCGAACAGCAGCAAGAAGTTGAAGCCTTGTTGATTGATTTTTCAAACACATTTTTTACCGATATTCACATTTACGACACGCAGGGAAATTTATTCGCCTCATCGCGTGAGGAAATATTTGATTATCAATTAATTGGACGCACCATGAATCCGCAGGCGTATTATCGGTTGGTGCTGCGGCAAATGCCCGAATTTGCAACCAACGAATCTATCGGCGATTTGCAATTTACCTCGACTTACAGCGCAATTTTGAATACGCAGGGTAAAGTGTTGGGCTATTTGAATGTACCGTATTTTACCAAACAATACGAACACACGCAGCAAATAGCATCGCTCATAGTGGCTATTGTAAATAGTTACGTGCTGTTGTTGTTGCTTGCTACGCTTGTGGCGGTGGGCATTTCCAACAAAATAACGCACCCTTTGCGCATGTTGCGCGATACCATGAAACGGGTAAAACTCGGCGAAAATAACGAAAAAATAGAATGGCACACCGCCGACGAAATTGGCGAGCTAATTGAAAATTACAACACCATGATTGACAAATTGGGCGAAAGCGCGCGGCGGCTTGCCGAATCGGAACGTGAAAGCGCATGGCGTGAAATGGCGCGCCAAATTGCCCACGATATAAAAAATCCGCTCACGCCCATGAAACTCAATATGCAACTTTTGCAACGAATGACCGATAACAAACCTGCCGATTTCGATGAACGTTTGCAAAAAATAAGCAATTCCATGCTCGAACAAATTGATGTGCTTACTGCTACGGCAAATTCATTCTCAAATTTCGCAAAAATTTCGGCATGGAACCCCGAACGCTACGAATTGACGGAGCAAATACAAAGTTTAATCACATTGTTTGAACAACACGAACATGTTCAAATTCATTGCCACATAGCGCATAGTCCGCTGTATATTTTTGCCGATAAAGAAAAAATTGCCCGTCTTGTTACCAATCTTATTACCAACGCAGTGCAAGCAATTCCGCAATCGAAACAAGGCGAAGTAAATGTGATTGTTGAACAAAAATCGCAGCATATTTGTATTTCGGTAAAAGATAACGGCAATGGCATTAATCCCGAAATAGTGCCGCATATTTTTGAATTTCATTTTACCACAAAATCCACCGGAAGCGGCTTAGGTTTAGCCATTTGCAAAAATATTGTGGAAAATGCACAAGGGCGCATTTATTTTGAAACTGCGCAAGAGGAGGGGACTACTTTTTTTGTGGAGTTGCCGGTGGCGTAATTTTACTGCTCTTGCGGTTTAAGCGCATCAAGCACTCTATCAACAGCATCTTTATCGGTAAGAATTAGGATAGCGGTATTAATGGTACTGTCTTTAAACGATTGTTGAATATTAATGCTGGTATCGCTACTAAACAAATCGGCAATCTCAACACCGAAATATTCTGCTATACGCGGAATAAAGCCGCTTTTAATATCTTGATTGCCTGCTTCCCACGCGGCATACGTGCGCCTATCTATATTCAGTGTGTCGGCAACTACTTGTTGCGAAAGATTTTTCTGAAGGCGCAGTTTGCGAAGCGTATTACCTATTGCCATAATTTGAAATTTTTGTGCAACAAAGGTAACATCTTATTCTATAAATTGTATAATTTTTGGTGTATTTTCTGTATTATTTTTTTTTACAGTGGAAATTAACTTTGCAACCGGTTTTTTGCTACAACTACAAAACTTTGCAACAATCACTTCCTCGAATACTAATTTTAAAACCATAATAATATGAACAAACACTTACAACAAACAGCAATTTTCTTAATTCTTAGTTTTATAACCACAGCAGTATTTGCACAAAATGGGTGGCTCTACAATGGTACAAACGCCGTAACGCTCAATCCGGCAGCAGCCAACGTGGGAGTTGGCATCACTCCTACCGAACGCTTTCACATATACGGCGGTGCGTTAAAAATAGGAAATTCAACCTCTCCTGCCGATAGAGCCGTAAATATGATAAAAATAGGCGACGGTGATTATGTTCAAATCGGCGAATGGGAAGCTGATGATATGCTTTCGTTTAAGGCAAGAAACTATAATTTTACCAATGGACCCGTTGGCATAGGTCTTACAAATGGTACTACACCAAGTCAAAAATTACACGTTGAGGGTAATTCATATTTCAACGGAAATATTGGTATCGGTAAAGCTCCTTCAACAATAAAACTTGACGTAAATGGAACTATTGCAGCAACTCAATCAATTATTACCCACAATGCAACAGCAGATTGGGGTTATGCCGTGCGGGCATTGGTAAACAGAGACTATACAAAAGCATTTGCAGTATGGAACAACGCAACAAGTACCGAAACATTTGTTGTGTACGGCAACGGCATTATGGAAGCCAGATATATAAAAGCCGGACTAATTGAAGTGTTGCCGGGTAGATGGCCAGACTTCGTGTTTGCCAACGATTACAAACTGCGTCCATTACAGGAAGTAGAACAATTTATAAAAGCAAACAAGCACTTGCCCGGAATACCTTCGGCTGCCGAAGTGGGTGAAAACGGTTACAATATGGGCGAAATGCAAGAAAAATTGCTGATGAAGATTGAAGAATTGACTTTGTATATTATTCAACAGCAAGAAATGATACAAACGTTGAATGTAAAAGTTGAAAAATTGGAAAATCAAGGGGGCTTCTAAAAATAAAATATTATTTTTGCGGGGAAAAAGCCGGCACATTAAAATATAAAGCAAATAAAAATTTAAACTTAAAATCTATACAAATTATGAAAAAAACATTGTTACATTTTGGGCTATTTTTAGCCTTAGGACTTTCAACCACACTGTTTTATGCGTGCAAAAAAGATAAAGACAACACCGGTGGTTACAGAATTACAGCGACCAATGTAATCAATGGCTCTACTCAAATAGCGTCGGTAAAAGTTATTGCGTTTAATTGGTTTGATGAGGATTATGATGAAGGTTTCGAGCTAATTGCACAAGCGCCATATCGAAACAACGGATTTACGCTGACACTTCCTGCAACTATGCCGGATAAATATTTACTGTCGATTGAAGCAGCCGGCTTGCAGGGTTTGCAGGGAATTTCCATAAGTAACAACAATGTTAAATTGTATATTCTTGACCATTGTAAAGGCTATGATAAAGATGACAATGAAATCGGAATTTTCTATTTAATGGAACAAACCGACAATAGTACGAATATGACCTATTGGATGTATGTTAACGGAGATGTTACTATTCAAGGAGAACGCAGTGGGATTTATGGACTTATAGAAAAATACGATTTAACACTAAAAAAAGGTTGGAATGTAGTATATGGTAATTACACAGAAAGTTTTGATGGTTTGGCAATATATACAATTACAAGTAAAAAACCTTCAGGAGTAGACTGCCAGTGGAATTTTCTTGCCGATAATTCCTATTTAGCCAGTGCGACAATAAAATCTGCTGAAAATACAAAATCTGTTTTTTCAAAATTGAAAGAGTGCAAATAAGAAAAATAAAGACAAAAATAAACAAATGAAACGACTTTATTTTTTTATTATTCCCTTGCTGTTACAATCCTGTTCGTCAATGTACATTCCACCGGTCAGCAGTATTCCGTTGCTTGAAAAGAAGGGCGAATTTCAAGGAGAGGCTGGTGCGAGCACCAATAGCATTTATGCTAACGCCGCTTATGCATTTACCGACCATATTGCCGCTTCGGTAAGTGGGAACTTGTCGTATAAGAATTTTTCAAACCAGTATGACATATTTTCAATAATATTACCTCCCCTGCTTTCATCGAGCAAATTTGCACATCGTTACGCCGAAGCAAGCGTGGGAGCAGTCAATGTGCTACGTTCCGAAACGTCCGGAAAACCCATATTGGAAATATTTGGCGGAATGGGAAGAGGTAGGGCAACAGATAACGAATCAATTTGTAATTGGTATCGTTGCGACAATACGGATTGTGCGTGTGATTATTATTCTTTTTTTGCACAAGGAAATTTTGGGGTAAAAGAATGTTTTGGAATAAAACAACCAATTTTTGAAACAGGACTTTCAATGCGGTTAGCTTACTCCCTATTTAATTATGTTGCCAACAAAAACGATGATTTTTTGTTTCAAACCAATTTTGGCGCTTTTCACATAGAACCTATGGGATTTGTGCGCGTAGGAGGCGAAAAATTAAAATTTGTTTACCGGCAAGGTTTAAATCTTGCGTTCACAAAAAAAGACCCAACAGGAGAACATTATAGTTTTCGCGGTTTCAATGAAACTAACATAGGTAAATTGAGGTATACAATATTTCATTTTTCTATTGGAGCAAGTTACAGAATAGGGGAAAAAACTGATAAATCAAAAAAATAAAAACTAAAAAAACTAAATTACATGAAAAAAATAGCAATTATAGCAGCCACACTGCTGGCTATCGTTTCCTGCTTTGACAAGGAAAAGTATGATTATATCCCAAAAGACAAAAAACCTAATTTACAAAATGGCGATACTGTTTATTTTGTAAATCATCAAGATAAAAGTCTTGTAGATACGTTTGTAGTGCAAATAAGTACTCATTATGAAGTGTTTGATAAAACACATTATTTTGAAGAGATAACATGGGAGTATAAAAGTGAAAATAAATCATTTTTTTATACACTAAGTACTGTACATGGCAGGTATTTTGGAGCAAGACATCAAGAATCGAATTATGCTTCTTATGATCATACGATTACAAGTGAAATTGATATTCAGAATATAAAATTTCCTGTTGATGTTTATGTAGAAAGGGATAGTTCTAATGGTATTATGCCAAATCCCGTTTATTACTCCATTAAAAAAGGTATTGTAAGATATGATTATTCAGACACAAATTATTACGAAATAAAATTATAGGAGAGTAAGATTATGAAGAAAATATTTATTACATTATTTGCTGTATTTATAGCTGTATCTTTATTTGGACAAAATCAAATAATGAACTTGGAAAAATACTGGAAATACCGGCAAGAGTTACGAGATAAATTTATTGTTATCAGTAGTGATGTTGAAGAACCGGGTGTTAATATTCCTGCGGCGGAAACCCCCAACCCCCTAAAGGGGGCTTATTAAATCGTG
>WQTX01000120.1 GCA_009786075.1 Bacteroidota bacterium
ACAGGAACTCAAAAACAAAGGTTGCAGCGTATTGTTGTCGAGCCATATTATGAGCGAAGTGGAAAAACTTGCAGACAGCGTAAGTATTATAAAAGACGGAAAAATTGTACTTAACGGCGCTATGACCGAGATAGCAGCCAAGGGCAAAAATTTGGAAGATCTGTTTCTGTCACTATACGGAAGGGGGGAATAATATGGTAGCTAATTTCGCAAAGTACGTAAGGTTTGTAATAAAAAGAGACCGAATTACATCTTTAATCTGGCTTATGGCGCTTTCATTTTTTGCGCTATTGCTGGCGGCAGTTTATCCCGGATTGTTTCCGGATGAGGCTGCGATGCATGGCATGTTAGCCACAATAAACACACCTTCAATGATTGCATTGATGGGTCCTGTTTACGGACTTGATGTCATGACATCTGCCATCATAATGGGACAAAACTGCTTGGTTTGGTTTGCTATTGCCGTAATTGTGATGAATATCTTTTTTATCAACCGCTATACACGGACGGACGAAGAGTTAGGCAGATTAGAAATGATTATCGCGTTGCCCGTTGGCAGGTTAACCGACAGCGTGTCCATGATTTTCTTGTCGTTTGTGTTGAATATCGCCATAGCCTTATTAATTGCCGTGTTTACACTCGTAACCGGTATCGAAGGAAGCAGCATAATGGGAGCATTAGTATATGGATTGTCTATAGGAATGCAAGGCTTTGTATTTGCGATGTTGGCATTGCTGATGGCTCAACTTTTCTCTACCGCAAGCGGAAGTATGGGCGCCGCATTTGCGCTTATGGGCATATCTTATATGCTTCGCGCTTATGGAGATATGAACAACAACTTGTTGTCGTATATTTCGCCGATGGGATTGGGATTGAAAGTCGAAGCGTTTTATTCCAATAATTTTATTCCAGTTCTTATATTATTTGCCCAAGCAATAGTTGTGGCAACGGTTGCTTTGTGGGTAAATGCACGTAGAGATTCGGGAGCGGGCGTGTTTCCCGCTCGAAAAGGCAAGGCGCACGCAAGCAAGTTTCTTTTAAGTCCGTTAGGATTTGCATGGCGATTATTGCGTAACGGCTTCTTTGCCTGGATCATTGGAATTTTCGCTATGGGCGCTGTTTATGGCTCTGTTATTGGAGAACTTGACAATTTTGTAGAAGGTAACGACATGATTCAACAGATGTTACAAGGGCACGGAGGCGCAGCAACGCTTTCCGACGCTTTTGTCGCTTTATTGAACGGTATTATGGCATTGCTCATTTCCATACCGTTAATCAATTGTATAAATCGCTTGCGAAGCGAAGAAAAACGAGGCAGACTGGAGTCAATAGTAGCCACTTCGGTATCAAGAAAAAATATATTGTGGAGTTTTATATTGATTGCGGTATTAGAAGCCTTTACACTGACACTGTTTGGAATATTCGGACTGTATGCTGCCGCAAGCTCATCGGGACTTGTTGTCTTTGGAACGCTCCTCAAAGCAGCTTTTGTTTACTTGCCGGCATTATTTGTAATAATCTCACTTGCAGTATTTTTAGTTGGGATGTTTCCAAAACTGACCTCATTAGTATGGATTGTATTCGGATATTCATTTGTAACATTTTATTTCGGACGACTTTTTAACGTACCGGAAATAGCATTAAAATTATCGCCCTTTGGCAATATTCCACAATTGCCCGTACAGGAACTTTCGTTAATGCCTCTTGTTGTGCTGTGCATTATTGCCATAGGATTTTGTTTGATGGGGATTGTGGGGTTTGAAAGGCGTGATATTAAAAATTAGTTCTACCGAGCTTTGATCCCCGTTAGGATTGAAGGTATCCTATTTTCCATAATTAGTGAAAACCTATGGCAATTGAAAATTGTAAAGTTTCGATTAAAATAATATTTTTGCATGTATTTATGAATTAAGTACAATGGCAGAAAATTGCGGCAGGCAAAATCGTGAAAATTTGAAAGTTGAGCTTAATTCTATGTATATTTTTTTGAAAAAATAATTTTAAAGTTGCGCCCGACACGAATTAGGGAACTAAAATGAAAAAAACCTTACTAATTTTAGCAGTCATAATTGGTTTTGGAATTATTTCAAATGCCCAAGACGTAATTCTGAAAAAGGACGGTTCGGAAATTATTGCAAAAGTGCAAGAAATTACCGACCACCAAATTAAATACAAAGATTTTGACTTTCAAAACGGGCCGATCCGTAACATAAACATCTCGGAAGTGTTTATGATTACTTACGAAAATGGACAAAAAGAAGTTTTTAACAAATCGGTTGAAATGAAAAATGAGTCTACGCAAGATGTCAAAACACAATCTCAAACGAAACAGAAATCGTCCCAAAATTGTGCTAAGAATATTGCTTTTGGTTTGGATATAGGACTTGGAGGTTCTTTTGCAAGCATAACCGGAATAAATAACTATAGAAGTCTACCATTTTTTGCCCCAGCTTTGGGTATTCGTGTGATGCATCATTTCAATCCTTATTTTGGCGTTGATTTTATTAAAATAAATTGGATAACCGATGTTCTCACTGCCAATAGCTATTATTCGTATACTCCTTGGCAAATGAGAATACAAATTATGCCCGGAGTTCGTGGAAATTCACCGACTTTTTTTAAATGTATGTCCGTATATACCGCTTTTCGGTTAGGGTATGGAATGCATGTTGCCGGTGGCTTTAATTTTCAAGGTTTATGTTTAGAAACTGAACTCGGCTTGAATCTCACGCGTACTATTTTTGCCGGATTTACATACAACTATCATAAATATTATGGTCCTGATTTAGGGCTAAATATGCATACGTTGTCATTCCGTCTCGGTATTAATATTGGGAAATAATTGAAAAGATATTGAAAAATAGTGGCGATCGCTTTGTCAATTCGATACGAAAGGCGTAACTGACCCCGATTACATTGTTCGCTCCCACATATCGAAAATCTTCCAAAATTCAATCTTTCAATTTTCACGTTTTTCCAAAAATTGCATTTTTTGAAGTAAAAATTGCTTCTTTTTCAATTTTTTGTACATTTTCAACATTCTGAATGTAAGGAGAATAATCATATATTAGCCGGCAAAAAATAATATATATGTTCAATTTCACACGCGGAGAACGAATCGCCGCAATCATTTTGCTTCTTCTTATTATTATACAATTGTTGTTTTCTGTTTTTTACGAAGCACGCTCTTCAAAATCGGTTGATTTTACCGAATTTAAAGAAATGGTAACCCAATTTGAAGCACGTCAACTGTTTTTAGAAGATTCTATTGAAAATGCGCGAAAAGAGTATTATGCCAACAGGTATCAACAAAATAGAAAAGAATATTATAGGTACGATGCTGAACGAAATAGAAATGCTCCTTTTGAAAAACAAGAGAAAAAACCTCAATATACGATTATGAAATTGGAATTAAATGAATGTGACACATCGGAAATTGTGGTAGTACCGCAATTTGGAAGTAAACGCGCCCAAAAATTGGTGGAATACCGCGAAAACCTGGGAGGTTTTTATGCTTTTGAACAAGTGGAGGAAATCTATATCCTTCAAAATATTGAAGTAGAATTTTTGAAGAAATATTTTACGTTGGATGTTTCATTAATTCGTAAAATAAACATCAATACAGCTATTTATAAAGAGCTCGTTAGACATCCTTATATTGATGCCTACTTAGCCAAACTCATTATCAATTACCGTGAAAAAAATGGAGAATTCACCTCTATGGAAGAGGTGCAAAAGGCAACCAATGCTTATCAGGAGTTGATAGAAAAGTTGCGACATTATATCGAATTTTAAATATGTTAATCATCAATCACTAACTATTAATCACTAAAAAATGTTATTTTGCGTTACAATAATATATTATGTCTCTATTAAAAAATAAAATATTTCTTAGCCTGCTTTCCGGAGTGTTGCTGTGGCTTTCATGGTATCCGTATGGTTTTACTTTTTTAATTTTCATTGCTTTTGTACCACTGTTCATTTTAAGTGATAAACTTCTGAAAAAGAAAAAAGGAATTGCCTTTTGGCAAGGTATCTGGGCTTCTTTTCCGGCATTTTTAATATGGAACACCGGCGTAACCTGGTGGATTTGGAACAGTACACCTCCCGGCGCCGTAGCCGCCATTGTGCTGAATTCCTTTTTTATGAGCTGTGTGTTCGGAGCGTGGCATTGGATTAAAAAATCAAACCTTCCGAAAATTACGGTTCCGTTGGCTTTCATCGCGTTTTGGTGCTCGTGGGAGTTTTTGCATTTGCATTGGCAACTCACCTGGCCCTGGCTAAATCTCGGAAACGTGTTTGCCGTACATCCGAAATTGGTGCAATGGTATGAGTATACCGGTACTTTTGGGGGAACGATTTGGGTGTTGATTGTGAATTTTTTGGTTTATTGTTTTTTTCAGCATAGAGACACAGAGAACCACAGAGAACCACAGAGAACCACAGAGAAAATCTGTGGAAATCTGCGTCATCTGCGTACTAAAAAAACTTTAGTAATACTTATACTCACCATTATTACGCCCATAATCATTTCTATAATCATTTATAAAACCTATACTATAAAACAAGAAAACGGCATCGAAGTAGTGATTGTGCAACAAAATATTGATCCCTGGACAGAGCAATACGAAAAATCAAACTTCGAATTGGCGGAATTGATCATTCAAACTGCCGCCCCAAAACTTACTCCCAATACTGTATTGATAGTATGCGCTGAATCGGCTTTGTCACACGCCATTAACGAAGAACTATTGTTTAATTTGGACATCTATCCAAATGCCACATTTCAATTATTCGACGCTTTATTTCAACAATATCCACAATTAAATATTATTTTGGGATTATCTACGATAGCCCTTTTCGATACAAAAGTTACACCTACTGCGCGTGATTATTACGACGGAACTTTTATAGAATTTTATAATACCTCATGTTTGTATGGCAAAGATACCGTTGAATTGTATCATAAATGCCGATTGGTTCCGGGCGTAGAAAAAATGCCTTATCCTAAGATTTTTGGATTTCTTGAAAATTTAGCCATTGATTTGGGAGGTACCAGCGGCTCGCTCGGCACCGACTCGAAGCAAAGAGTTTTTACGGCAACAACTCAACAAGGCGTCGTAAAAGTAGGGGCTCCTATTTGCTACGAATCTATTTTCGGTGAGCTTTTTTCTCAATTTGTAAAAAACGGCGCCCAACTCATGTGCGTAATTACCAATGATGCGTGGTGGGGAAACACGCCTGGCTACAAACAACATTTTGAAATGAGTAAATTACGCGCCATTGAAACCCGTCGCTATATTTTGCGTGCCGCCAACACCGGAATTTCCGGTTTTATCGATCCGCTTGGAACTGCGCATCAAAAAACGGAATACGAAGTACGAACGGCTATTGTTCAAACGGTTTATCCTAATGATGAAATTACCTTTTACACAAAATATGGTGATTATTTAGCCAGGATAATGCTCGCGATTGCTGCATTGACACTTTTATTTGGAATTGTAGTAAACGTAAGAATTATGAAAAATATCCATTAAACCATCTTTAAAGGGCATTGTAAGTGCCGCTTCGTAAGGAATTATATGGCTAAAAAATGCTCAAAATGGCGTATTAACATTTATTAACAATTTTATTTAATTAAATATCAATGTAATAAAAAGTACATTAACGTTTATTAACAAATTGCATTGGATTAAGAATATTTTTGCCTCCGTAAAAATTTTATTAATCTAAAAAAATGTTTTTATGAAAAAAGTATTTATTTCTATTGTGGCAATAGCATTTTCTTTTTCTGCCTTTGCCGGAGGTCTTTTGACAAACACGAATCAAAGCGCTCGTTTTTTGCGTAATCCTGCACGAAACGCTTCTATTGAAATTGATGCCGTGTACAGCAATCCTGCTGGTTTATCATTTATGAAACACGACGGTTTTACATTGTCTTTGAACAATCAAATGGCGTTTCAAACTCGTACCATCACTTCAACTTTTGCACCATTTGCAGCCAACGGCGGAAACGACACAAAAGTTTACAAAGGCACAGCCAAAGCATTTTTTATTCCAAGTTTGCAAGCAGCTTACAAAATGAAAAATTGGGTATTCAGCGGTAGTTTCGCCATTGTGGGCGGCGGCGGAACATTAGAGTATAAAAACGGATTGCCCATGTTTGAAGCACCGGTAGCCATGTTACCTGTTCAGGTAAATGGAATGTTGCAACAATTACCTGACATACCTACTGATTGGGGAATCAGTAAATATTCGCTTAATCAATATTTGAAAGGCTCATCCATAACTTATGGTACGCAATTAGGAGTTAATTACAAAATCAAAAATATGTTTTCGGTTTTTGCCGGAGCGCGCGCAAGTTTTGTCAGAAATGGATATAACGGATATATAAAAGATATTAAAATCAATCCGAATATTCCGCCATTTGGGCTGTCAGGTGATAATATGATACCGGCAACGGCTTTTGTGAACATTTTAGCAGAGAATCAATTAATTCCACAAGAGCAAGCTGATGCTCTTATAGCACAAGTATCCGACAGAGCAATTGACCTAAAACAGTCAGGTTGGGGTATAGCGCCAATTCTTGGCGTAGATTTCAACTACAAAAACCTGAACGTTGGCATAAAATATGAATTTAAAACCGCCATCAAGCTTACAAACAAAACCAAAGAAAATACAAGCGGTATGACAGATTTCGACGAAG
>WQTX01000121.1 GCA_009786075.1 Bacteroidota bacterium
CACAAAAAACGGATTCAACCGCCCACCGGTTAAAATTGCATAAGGTCTCGGCAAAAAGCGTTTCACGATAACACCGGCAACAAGCGTTGCGCAAATAATGCCACCGGCAAGCGCAAAGTATTGCACCAAAAACCACACACCCTCCATTGGCATATATTTTGCCATAATTTTGTGTACCATAGTAAGCAACGGTTCGTGGGTGGCATACACAAAAAAGTTGAACGCCGAAAGCCACGCAAGTACATTATATAAGCGTTCGTGGCGTATAAACACCGCCGAAATGCGCCACAAAAATATAAAACCCAAAGCTACATTGGTGGCGTGAAGCAGCATTTTTGTAATTTCATACGAAAAACCTTCGCCGCCGCCTGAAAGTACGGTAAAAATTGACATGGTATTCAATTTCACTTCGTGGAAATATAAATACGATTGCGTAAAAATTGTAAGCGCATATACGGGTATAAGTATTTTGAACGGAATAACATCAACCGATTCTATTTGTTTGCCATATTTTACGGCATAGTATGCAAGCGAGAAAAACAACAACGCTCGCGGCGAAACTATATATAATTCCACATTGCCAATCCACACCAAAATCATGACAACAAGCACGGCAAGCGGCGCTTTGTCGATAATCCATTTTATGGCATAGCACAGCAAACTCATAATATATAAATCACGCAAAAACCAAAATTGCACTATCATAGGGTAGCCGTTGCGAGTGGCTGTGAGTTTGCCCCAAAACACATCAATCCAATCAATAAAACCGTAGTTNCGNATTAAATTATCGGGNTTGGAAAAATATGCTTCGGTAAACGAAAAACTTTGCATTACGAAAAACATTCCCACCACCAGCAAATTCCATAATATATATGGTAACAAAATTGATTTAGTGCGGCGTGAAAAAACTTCGGCAAAAGGGTACATTTTGGAATAGAGCAACAAGCCCGAAATAAAAAAGAATACAGACACTTCGCAGCGGGCAATTACGTCGGAAATTGCAAACCGTATAAACTGTGCATAATTCGGAATTTCAAATGATTGCGTTCCTTCGGTAAAATTCACTTCGGTAACATTGGCGTGGGCAAACACCACCATTACTATCAGCAAAAAACGGAGCGAAACTATGCGTTGTGATGATTGTAGGTTTATCATAAGTTGACGAGTTGACAAGTTGACGAGTTGACGAGGTAACGAGCCGGTCTAAAACCTTGTCAACTCGTTACCTCGTCAACGTGTTAACTTAATTAAAAATATACTGCTCCAAAATCACCCGCAATTCCTCATAATTATAAGCCACCGGCAATTCCGGGTAATCGGCAACAACATTCGCCGGCGGGCAATATAAAATACCAACTTCGGCAGCTTTGAGCATTGAAATATCGTTGTACGAATCGCCAAAGGCAATAACTTTATATGCCAAACTCTGAAATGCCTCTACCGTTTTACGTTTCGGGTCGGCTTGACGCAGGGTGTAATCTATAATCCGGTTGTTTTCGTCGGTTACCAACGAATGGCACAGCAAAAACGGATTTTCCAATTGTGCCATAAGCGGTTTGGCAAATTCCACAAATGTGTCGGAAACAACCACAAAACGACTTACTTCGCGCAACCATTTTGAAAATTCCAAAGCACCTTCCAATGGTTTGATTTGCGCTATAACTTCTTGAATATCATGTAATTTTAAATTATGTTCATCTAAAATTTCAAGCCGGTAACGCATCAATTTATCGTAATCTTGAATATCACGAGTAGTTAACCGCAATTTTTCGATACCGGTTTTTTTTGCAACGTTAATCCACACTTCGGGAACAAAAACTCCCTCTAAATCAGAACATACAACCCACATATACTTATATTGATAAAATAATAACATCTACCCGTCATTCCTGCGAAGGCAGGAATCTTACATTTTTTGAGGAGATTGCGGAACAAGTCCGCAATGACGAGGCACAAAAATAGCTGTATTTTTTGAAATTATTGAGCAAAAATGTTGCAAATAAAAAAATATTGCTATTTTTTATTTTTTTATTGGTTATTCTATTGACAAATGATAAAAAGTATCTATATTTGCATTTAACAAATTTTCCGAAACTCATAAAAAAGTTGCTGCATGATAAAATTTTACAAAAAGGCACTCGCTTTCATTACATTATTGAGCTTGTTTGCTATGCGAGTACATTCGCAGGATGTGCATTTCTCGCAGTTTGATGCCGCTCCGCTTTTTTTCAATCCTGCCCTTGCAGGATTGATTGATTGTAATAGTCGTATTTTGGGTAATTTCAAAAGTCAGTGGGCAACTTACAATACCGCCATGATTTCGTATGACCAGGGAATTACAAAACTCACAACCGCACGAGGAAAATTTGGTCTTGGAGGTTTTGTCAATGTTGATTATGCCGGTGCCACTTCCTATGGGAACACGCTTTTGGAACTTACTCCGGCGTATCATTACGATGTTGTTCCGAGCAAATTAACGCTTTCGGCAGGTTTGGCGGCAATGTTTAATTACAATACTATTAATCAAAACGATGTACGTCTGCCAAATCATTATGACCCTATTACCGGTGAGCCGATATATGGCGGCAGCGACCTCGAAAATGCTTCGCAATTTTATTGGGATTTGGGTGCCGGTGTGAATGCTAAATATATGGTAAATGAAAGATTGCCTATCAATCTTGGTTTTGCCATGAAACGTCTTTTGGGTAATGGCGGTGGTTTGGAAGATAAGTCTATAGACAATTATCGCCGGTTTTCGGTTAATTCAAATGCTATTGTTCCTGTCAATACAACAATTTCACTTTTGCCATCGTTAATCTATATACAACAAAATCGTTATAATGAACTTAATTTTGGCTCGTACTTGAAATACAATACAGCACAAATTACCCGAATTGTCGATGCCGTTTACGTAGGTGTGTGGTATCGTTGGGAAGATGCCGTGATAATGGGGCTTTCGGCAGATAGAGCACTCGGTGTAAATTGGCTAATGAATTTTGGTGTCAATTACGACCTCACGGTTTCCGATTTTAGACAATCGAATAAATGGAAATCGGGAAATAATGTGCGTTCCGACAGTTTTGAGCTTTCAGTTCGATTTATGAATTGTAAAGTGCCGTTCTCAGTTCCACGACAAGGTATTATTAACGACCCATTCAGGTAAACCGCAAAAATTAAATCTATGAGAAAAATACTTTCATACCTTCTTGCTACTCTGTGTTTTACGCTGTGCTTCAATGTGGGGTTTTCACAAAGTAAAAAGCAATTTTTCGACGCTTATAAAGCCGTTGGAGATAGTTGTTTGGCTGTACGAAACTATTTTGGTGCACATCAAGCATTTGCAAGAGCACTGGAATTTGAAGAAAAAGCTGAAGTTGCTTACAACTGCGCAGAGGCTTGCCGTAATTATCAAAATTACACCGATGCCGAAAAATACTACAGACTGACCAATTCATTGGATTCTGTAACTTTCCGTTTGGCAAGTTTTTGGATTGCCGACTTGCTTAAAATGCGAGGAAAATACGATGAAGCCGCTCGGGCTTTCGACCAATTTTATATGGCAAATCGTAAATTCAATGATTATTTTACTGTACGAGCACAGCAAGAAGCAACTTTTTGTGTAACTAACGTAAAAAATATTCCAACACAAGACATTAAACAACGCCGTATTGACGAACCGAGGATTAATACCATGTATTCGGAATATAGTCCGGTGCAATACAACGATTCGTTGTTTTTTTACGGAGCGGTGCACGCTATAGACTTGAAACTTGCCGACACTGCGTTGGTGTTTGAAAATTATACTACCAAACTGTCGAAAGCACACGTTCGCGATTCGGTGTTGAAAGCGCCTGTAATTTTAAATGATTTGAACGACACCGCAACATTCGTAGGAAATCTTACGTTTTCGGGCGATGGAAAAACTGCGTATTTCAGCAAATGCGTGGCTTACGATTGTGCACTATACAAAGCCGATTTTGACGCGAAAAAAGAACGTTTTTCAAACGTGCAAAAATTGCCTTCGCGTATCAATATGCCAAACACAAGCAACACAACACCTCATTTGGCAGTTACGCCACAAGGCGAAGTGCTGTTTTGGTCGTCGGACAGAGGCGATGGAAAAGGTGGTTTTGATATTTGGTATTCCCGTATCAATCAAGCAAATGGCAGTTTTGAAAATCCGCGCAATTGTGGAACAAACATCAATACTCCGGGTAATGAAATAACACCGTTTTACGATGCTCGTGATTCCTTGCTTTATTTTAGTAGTGAGTGGCACGCCGGACTTGGCGGTTACGATGTATTTGCATCGAAAGTTGATATACGCAACAATAAATTTGCAAAAGTTTCGAACCTTGGCGCGCCAATCAATTCGAGTTACAACGATTTGTACTATAATTATTCACGCGATTCATTGCGGGCGTATTGGGTTTCAAACCGTGAAGAATCTACGAAATTGCTTGGTATAGCGCATGCTAACGATATTTATTATCACAATCTGCATAAAAAAACTATCAATCGTCTTTCCGACCTTATTCCTATAACGCTGTATTTCGATAACGACTTTCCGAATCCTCGCTCGAAAGATTCTACAACAACCGAGGTGTTTTCTCATTTGTTTAGAGACTATATGCTTCAACGCAACAATTTTATATATGGATTTACCAAAACTTCGTCGATGACATCGTTTGCCCAAGACGTACGCGCGGTAGAAGATTTTTTTCAAGAAGCACGAAATCAATACAATAATTTGGAATTATTCGCACAACTGGTAAATATTTTGTGCGACGATGGAATGGATATTGTTGTAGCTCTTAAAGGGTATGCAAGTCCGGTAGGTTTTACCGATTACAATGAAATACTTGCAAAACGGCGTATTTCGTGTATTCAAAACTTTTTCGATGAATTCAACAATGGTGCATTGAAAAAATACACTAAAAATGAGCCAAATACAGGAAAAGGAAGTTTGAAATTCATACAAGAACCTATTGGTGCGTTGACAGACGAAGCAATATTACCGTACGCTTCGGCGCAAGACCGTGAGGCTTTGAGCGACCGTGCACAACGCTGGAAATCGGTATATAGCCCAACGGCATCGCGCCAACGTAAAACAGAAATTGTGGCAGTTGCGTTTGACGAAAAAGAAAGTTTGATGGACGAAATCCGTTCTGAAATTAAAGCAACCAAACGTCAGGTTGGAGCCGATGAGTGGAACGAAGCAAAACGTCAAAGAATACGCCAAAACATGCAAATTTCGAGAGATTTCGATGAGGCGCCCGATTATAAACTTGACAAAACGATAGAATTTAACGAAACAGTTCCGGCTCCTGCGCCTACACCAGCACCTGCTCCTAAACAACCGCAAAAAGTTGAGGAAGTAAAAACTCAAACTGAAAAACAAACTCAACAAGTTGAAGTAGAAACGAATTTTATGCAAATACGAGTGCAGCAAGAGCAACCTGCTGCGCCGAAAGCCGAAACGAAATCGTCGACGCAAATACAAATAAACGAAGAAACAAGCAAAAAAGTAGAAGAATTGCGCAAGCAACAACCAGCTACGCCTGTTGAAGACGACTATATTGAATTAGAATTTGACGATTATGATGATTATGGAGATTAAAAATAAAAAAAGAGAGTAACGAAAGTTACTCTCTTTTTTTATTTGAAGTGCGCAACAATCTTATCAGCCAGCACCGACGATAGTTTTTCCTTCGATTCNACNGTCCAGCCGGCAATGTGNGGAGTGAACAGCACGTTATCGCAGGTTTTCAAGTATTCAAATGCTTCGGGCATGTTGTCGGTTAAAAAATCTTGAAAGTTGTAATTTTCATATTCAAGCACATCAAGTGCTGCAGCGTAGATTTTTCCGCATTTCAACCCATCGGCTACCGCTTGGGTTTCAACTACTTTACCGCGTGCGGTGTTTATCAAAATAATCGGTTTTTCGCAACGGTCAATAAACTCATGATTGACCATTCCAATAGTTTCGGCAGTTTGCGGTACGTGCAGACTGATAATATCGGCTTCGGCAAAAATGCGTTCCAACGAACATTCTTCTACAAAATCGTCGAAAAAACCGCTTTTATATTTATCGTAGGCAATTACATTACATTCAAAACCGCTCAATTTGCGGGCAAAAGCACTGCCCATATTGCCATAACCAATAATTCCTACCGTTCTGTTTTTCAATTCAATTCCCCTATTCCCTTCTCTGTCCCACACGTGATTGCGCACTTCCCTATCGGCTTTGCGCAGGTTGTTCATGAGCGAAAGCAGCATACCTATTGCCTGCTCGCCCACCGCATCACGGTTACCTTCGGGCGAATTGTAACAGGTTATGCCTTTGCTCGTAGCATATTCTATATCAATAGTTTCCATGCCTGCGCCCACACGACCTATGCACGAAAGTTTTGTTGCCCGGTCGAAAAATTCCTTATCGGCAATGATTTTTGAACGTACAATTACGGCATCGTAACCGGCTATGCAATCGGTTACTTCTTCAATGCTCATATCTTCATTGTGGGTAACGGAAAAACCGGCTTGGGCGAATTTTTTGAGCATTACGGGGTGGGCATCGTCTATGATTAGGATTGATGGGGGCATATTTTTGTGATTAGAGTCTTTTCGCAAGTGCAAAATTAGGCATAAAAAATAACAATAAAAAATAGTTTAA
>WQTX01000122.1 GCA_009786075.1 Bacteroidota bacterium
GATGGTTATGCGCAGTGCAAACAGGTAATTGTGCTGGCTCATATCACGCTGCAAGGCTATTACGCGCAGGCGGCTGTAATCGTCGTTCACGTAATCGGACAGGCAGGGGGTGAAGGGGGGTAATAACTGTACGTTTAGTTGTACTGGGTATACGGCGGGTTGGGCGAATAAGCCCCCCAGCCCCCACAGGGGGAGTAGGAAGAGGAAGAGAAAGAGAAAGAGAACAAACCCCCTAACCCCCTGAAGGGGGGATAAAGGACGGAATGTGTTGAAAAGTTTTTTCATAATCAATTAGTTATTTTTAATGTAATTATCTGCGTTTCTGTAAGCCTCCTCTTGAGGGGAGGTTTGGAGGGGTTTAAAATTTTACACTGTAAGTTAGCGTAGTTAAAAATTCATATTTCCGCCGCTGCTCGGCAGCAGTTTTAAGGTAGTTTGTCAATCCGCTGCTGAGGCTAAAACTATGTTTGCCGTATTTTTTGTCAACGTCCTGCAAACTGTATTGTGTCGAAAGCGAAGTGTTGAGCAGAGATGCTGCTCTTACGCCATTTACCGTATTGTGGTTGTAATTGCAGGTTACGCCGGCTGAGAGCGCATTTTTCAAAAAACCTTTCGAGAGCGATACGCCCGGACCCCAATAGAGCGATTGCATTGCCGTGGCATCGACATAATTTGCCGTTGCAAACACCGCCCACGACAAACTTTGCGGTATCCACTGTTCGCCGAACGACAGCATCAACGTAAGGAAATCCGAATAATCGCCCTGTACGGTGCCCGCGCGCGTACCGCCCGTTTGGTACGATGCCGTTGCCATTACGGTGTTCATCAATTTTTCTTTGTTGCCAAACAAATAGCTTGCCGTGCCGTTGACGGATTGCGTTACCTGATAAAAATTCAAACTGTCTAAATTGTCCACATAAAATGGGTATGCCGTTGGTTTGAATTTGGTAAAAGTGGTAAAATTGGAATAGCCTGTCGACAGGTTCCATGCATCGTTTGGCGCAAAAGTAACATTTGCCGAGCCAACCGTGCGGCGTGTATCGTTTGCCTTTTGCCGGTCGAGGTTGTTGTACTCAAAGCCCAAACTGCCCGATACCCGCAATTTTCCTTTCCACAGGTTTACATTCGGCGCCACTTTGAAAATCTCTATATCGTTGGTAAAATAATACCCGCCCAGGGTTTGATAATCGGGCGACACCCGTTCGTAGCCCAGCAATACGCCCCACAGCGGATTTTGATAGCCCGTCGATGCGTTGAATGCGTCTAAATAGCGGTCGTTGCCTTGTTTTTTTAATACTTTACCTGCAAAATTCGATGTTTGCAATTTGTTGCCGGCTTCGTTCCGCAATTCCGAATTATACATTGAAAACGCATATTCGGCTTGCACAAAGAAGTGTTTTAAAAACGATTTTTTCCCATAAACGGAAATAGTCGTGTTTTCTTTTGGGTGCAAATCTGCCGAATCGGGTACATAGAATTTCAGCGATTTCATGTCATCTTTTGCCGAAAAGAAAATCACGTTCACCTCGTCGCCTTTGTCGGCATAGCCGGCTTTTATTCCGTAGCCCATACGCCTGTAAGCTACCGATGAAAGGTTGCCCACGAGCGGATTGTATTCTATGGAGTTGAGCAAACGCCCGTACATTGCGCTAAAATTCCAATTACCGGGAGTGAGTTCTACGCCAACGCCTGTAAAACGGTGTCCCGCCAGGGTGTATTTCGAGAAATCCATTGCTGTGCTTCCCACACGGAGTTTTACCCATTTGTATTTGGGTGCAAATTCAAACCGGTTGAAGGGTTGTGTGTAACTTTTATTCGTATTGCTGAACGCAAACGAAAAGGGCAAATCAAATCCATATACATTGACGTTCAAATTTCCGGTAAGGAAAAACAAGTACGGGTCGCGGCGTACTATATCGCTATTGCCCGAGTAAAATGTATTGGCAAAACTCAATCCGCCGGAGGCGGTAATGCCTTTGTCTTTACTGATGGCGTCTAAGTCTTGTGCGCAAAGCACAGTGGGGAACAGGAAGAGGAATAGCCCCCCCACCCCCCGAAGGGGGGATTTTAGGAACGTGTGTATTTTTTTTCTTATATTATATTGTTTCATATTTCATCGTCTTTGTTGCCCCCTGAGGGGGTTGGGGGCTATTGTACTAACAAAATGATACTTGCGGCATCGGTTAACGTATAAACTCTAAAAATAACGGATTCGGTAACATCAATGTTTAAATCCTGTTTGGTCAAAGTAACTTTACCGTCTTCGCCTATTATGCTTGCATTAAACGATTTTTCCACTCCCACTTGTCCACCCATAAGGGTGTATGCTTGCACACGGAAATTTACTTTATTGGCAAATTCTAAGCTAAGTCCATAATCGCCTCCTGCATACATCGGATTGGGCGAAGCGAATATTTTTAGAATATCGGGCTGTTTTTTCGTTATTTTTCCTTTGGGGTAAATTTCGTGTTCATCTTTGGCAATATGAACCTCACGTTCTATTTCATAATCGCAACCATCGTCGTAATACACCGTCATTTTGAGGGTAAATGAAAATAACACAGAATCCGACTTAGCTTCGAAATCGTTTGTAATTCCTTTTTTCACTTCTATAAAAGTTATTTTCGAGGCAACATCTATATTCTCAAACTCCTTTTTTCCGTAAACATGAACACTGTCGTCTTTTACAATATAAATCAGTGTATCGGTTTCGGCAAACGAGAAAACCGTGCTGTCTATGTTCGCAGTTTCGTTCTCCGAAATATTGATAAGCGCCAACACATCAGATGAATAATTCCACGTGGAAACTAAAAAATCAATTTTAGGCGGAGTTTCGTTGCCCGATTTCGATAGCACTTCGCCTGTGCCGGTAGCAATACAGTTATTGGTATCTTTTACATACACAGTGTGTGTGCCAATACCGGCTTTCAATGAAGGTGTTGTCTCATATTTTCCTGTTTCGGATAAGGAATAAAAATACGGTTTTGTACCGCCCGTAACTCCATTTACAATAATACGACCTTTATCGCTTCCCGGGCAAATTTCGCTGCCTTTTACCTCGCCTATGTTCAGCACATCGGGCTGTTTCATTGTAAAAGATAATGTTTGGACACATTCTGCTTTATCGAGCACTTTCAATGTTTTTTCACCGGCAGCAATGCCCGAAATATTCCAGAAAACACTGTCTTTGTCGGGCGTAGCACTTTCCTCATCACCGTTTATCGTGAATGAGTAATAAGGCTTAGTGCCTCCTGTGAGAAGGAATTGTAGTTCGCCGTTGCTTTCGCCGTTGCATTTCACATCGGTAATCTTATCTTGCATTAGCGAATATGGTCTTTTGGTATCTTTGATTTCAGCAGTAATGTAGCCTTCGCAACCTCTTGCACTTTCTGTTACGAGAAAGGAATAAAAGCCTCTTTTCAATGTATCGCACATGGGCTGGTCGAGCGCAACACTGTCATCGTCCCACATCATTGAGTAACTGTATGGAGTCGTTCCACCCTTTATATTTATCAGTTCTACCCTGCCGTCTGCAGCACCCTGACAACGTGTTGAATCAACCTTAGCATTCAATGTTACAACCGGAGCAATGGTAAATGTGTACGTTTCTTCGGCACGGCAGCCCAAACTGTCGGTTACAAACACGTGGTAGGTATCGGGCGATAAAATGTAACTGCGATAGGTAGCCGAATTATCGGAATGATATATTATTTCCGAATCATCTTCAAAATCCGGTAGACCACCCGAAGGCTCGTCGTTTTCTATTCCCTTATATTCGTCATCGGTCAGCAGCGAGAATATGTAGCCTTTCCAACCGCCTTTGGCTGTAACTTCTATACGGCGGTCGGCAATTTTACAATTAGCCTTATTTTCGTCAATCAAAAATTCTACAACTTCCAAAGAATTGTATGTAGGGTTTTTTATTTCAATGCTATCGGTTTTATAGAAACATTGTTTGTTCGGAGTAACAGCAGCGGGTATGCTCACTTCGCACAGATATTTACCGATTGGCAGACCTTCTACACCAACAACACCCTTGTAAAAGATGCTGCCATAGCGGTCGTGCCAAAAATGTTCCAGTGGAACGCTTTGTTTTTTAAATACATAAGAGTCATCTTCGCAGTTTATCCACCGGTATGTAAAACCTTCAAACTCTTCCATTGCGCTTACCGGAATTCGAGTAGGCATTCCGTCTTGATATGCCTGCAACGATATTTCGCCATCGGCTACACCCAAACAGGAAATATCCATCATGTCGAAGTCGAATTTAACCGGTAGGGGGGCTTTGATTTCTTTTGGCAACACCACTTTGTCGGTACAACCGCTTTGTGTAGTTTTATATACTATTTGGTAATGCCCTTTGGGCAACGGTTCGAAACGGGCGGTAGAGGCAGTAGCGGCAGTTATATCGTCCTCTTTGCCAACCATATACATAATGCCTTGTGCCGGATAGCCGCCAACGGGTTTTACTTGTATATACCCATTCTCACTGTAATCGCAATCCAGCATATCGCGTGTAGCGGTAATCTCCAATGTATAAGGGTCTATACCGGTAATGCTGATGCTTTTTTCTTCGGTATTACTACATTCATCGGTAATTTTCAGCAAATAATCGCCTTTTCTTAAAGTTTTCACTTCAAAAAGTGCAGTTTGACCGACTGTTGATTTTGGGTATATTTGATTTCCATTCAACAATGCCTTGTGTGTGTTTGCCCAACCTGTTACTCGAATACCGAATGAGCCGTTGGGTTCATTTAAGCATGTTAATTCAGTAGTTGTCAAATCTTTGAACGCAATACGTTCTTCCATTTTTGTAATAGTAAAAGAAGTTTGTTCAACATTGCCGCCAAGCAAGGTACAGTTTTCGGCACCGTAGCGCATAAATACTTGATATGTGTCGGGAGCCAAGCCGCTAATGCTTATTGTTCCTGTGGCGGAAGTAAATTGTTGCGATTTCACAACCGAATTTTGCGAATTTTTCACCTCAATAAATACCGATTCGCTACCGGTATTGTTGCCAAATGGAATGCTTGCAGTACCATTATTTGCACCAAAACAACTTTCGTCTTTTTTCTGAAGACTGCCAAATGTCAATACAGGTAACGCAGCTGGCTGACTCACGGTGGCACTACTTGTTCGTAACGGACAATCGTGAGCATCGGTTACCTGTATTGTGTATGTGCCAATTTCGGTAACTTCTATTGAAATAGTATTATTTGATGTGCTACCCGAAGTCGTGCCGCCGTTTGGCTTAGTCCACGTGTAATTGTATGGTTTGGTGCCGCCTGCAATGGTTGCGGTAACGAAGGCATTGTTACACAATTTTCCGTTTATTGATGTACCGACAGACAAAAGTTGAGGTTCGGTAAATGTTGTGCTGTACGATGTCGTTCCGGCGCATTTATCATTTGCCAACCATGCTTTTATGCTGTATGTTCCCGGATTGAGAGAAGAAAGTTCAATAGCGGCTGCTCCGGCTGCAACCGGCGTAGCTTCGTTAACCGAATAAAGATAATTTCCGTTTCCTCCTGTTATTTTGAATTTGATAGAAGCTTTTTCGCCATAGCACAAAATTTCCTTAACAGGTTCTACAAGTTCAATGTTCAAATTCAATTCCGAATCAATTTGTGATACAGCAACCGTTTTTTCATCGTAGTTAAAGCAGCCGTTTTCCGCATCAGGCATTTCGTAGCGAATGATTGCCTCATTTCCGGTAATTGTTGAAGGAGCAAATTCGTTGTTTTCTGAAATGATGCCGTTTATTTTGAATGTTCCGCCTTCGGGTGTACCTGTTAATGGCACCGGAGCAGCTTCTTTGCAATATAAGGCAGTTTCTTCAATTCCTAAGAATGAAACTGTTTCAACACCGGAAATTGCAAGCTCGCCTTCAAGCGTTATGTTGGCTCCACATACATCGGTCAATGTTGCCGAAATCTGCAATGCAGGAATTTTTGCAAAAACTTTAATACGAATGGTGTTTGCTGTTGTTTCTATTCTTTCCACATTACTTTCATTTTCGCCAAAAGACCATTGGTATTGATAGATGCTTATTTGGTTAGCTGGCAAGCCGGTTACGTTTAGGGTAAATTCTTCGCCACGGCACGGAGTGTTAGCGGTGGTAATAGAAAGTTCGGTAGCCTGCGGCAGTCCGCACCCGATTTCGTATGCGCCAATGCAAGCGGCTTCCGTGTTTCTTGTTACCCCGCGTTGGTCGGTTGTTACTCCGGAAATACTTGTTGGCAGGCTGTTGATTGGTTTGCCGTTTGGAAAAATGGTGCCGGTTAGGGCTACGGTTGGGGTGAAGCCGTCGTTGAATTCCAATTTAGGTTTAAAAATACC
>WQTX01000123.1 GCA_009786075.1 Bacteroidota bacterium
GAATTTTAGCAATTTTCGGGACAAAATTCGAGTGCAAAAATACAATTAATTTAGAATAATAGACAAACTCTTTTTTTTATCTCGCATCTTATTTTGTTTTCGATGCTTTGGTAATGTTTTTCAATTCATTTTTGTAACATATTTCTCAAATATATGTTACAAATTCAGTCCACAAAAACACAACTAATTATTAAACTTTAAATGTTTTGCCTAAAAATTTCTGTCACAAATTAAGCAACAATTTGTGCCAATTTTCCGACCTCAAAATACTGCCAAAATAGGAGTCCCAACAAGGAATCCTGAAACCGAACAAACGTTTGCGTACATATTGTGTACAAGCATTTTTTAAAAAGTGCTATAAATCATTTATTACAAATAAAATACAAAAAGTGGTTTTATTCCTAGCTCAACACTTTTTTAGTCAAAAAAATGCGATAAAATGTTGTGTATCTTTACACAACATTTTTGTTATGCAACCTTAGAAACCTATTTTTTACTATCTTTGCAGATTATTTTTTGAGATATGGCAAAAGAAAAATTGACAAAAGAACAAGAACAGTTAGCACGCTTCGCCAAAGCATTGGGGCACCCTATTCGCGTGGCTATTTTGCAGATGTTAGCAAAGCAAACTTGTTGTTATCACAGCGATATGTCCGAAGTTTTGCCGGTTGCAAAAAGTACCTTGTCGCAACATCTTAAAGAGTTGAAAGAAGCAGGGCTAATTCAAGGTAAAATCAACCCACCCATGGTATTATATTGTATTAATAAAAAGAATTGGGTATTGGCAAAGTCATTATTCGATTCGTTATTGACAGAAGAAACAAATAATGATAAAAAAACTTGTTGAAATAAAATTTTTTGAATATATTATTCGTTATATTGCGAATTACGAACAATAATAAAACATGTAAAATATAGTATTATGAAAAAAATAACTTTGATTTTTATGATTTTGGCAGTCCTTGCAGGCTGTGGACAAAATCCGAAAAGTGAGGCGAATAACGCCGTACAATTAACCACTGATAGTACCATTGTAAATGTGTACTACTTTCACGGAAAACAACGCTGCAAAACCTGTGTAGCCGTTGGCGATGTGGCAAGGCAAACCGTTGAAAATAGTTTTGCTGACAATAAAAGCGTCCGCTTCGTTGAAATAAGCACAAGCGAAAAAGAAAACGATGCCTTAATTGAAAAGTACGATGTAGCATGGAACGCACTGATTATCGCAAAAGGCAAAGATTTTGTTGAAATTACAGACCAAGCCTTTGCTACTGCCGTTAGAAATCCGCAATCGCTCGAAAATTTAATCAAAGAAGAAGTTAATAAACGTTTGCAATAATTATGGAATGGTTACAACATTTAGTAGATAGTTCAAATTTTCCATTGTTTACGGCTTTTCTGTTGGGATTGATGACTGCGATAAGTCCTTGTCCTTTAGCTATGAACATAACTGCAACCGCTTATTTGAGTAAAGATATTTCAGACAAAAGGCGGGTATTATTCAATGGTATTTTCTATACTTTGGGGCGCGTTTTTAGTTATACGGCTGTTGCATTTATAATCTATTTTGGTGCAAGCAAATTACACGTGGCCAGGCTTTTTCAACAAATTGATAGCATTTGGATTGGGATTGCTCTCGTTATTTTTGGTATTCTAATATTGGACGTTATAAAGTTCAATATTCCATTTCTAAACAAAATCACAGCTAAAGTAAGTCAAAAAAATATCAAACGCAACTACTTGAATGCTTTTTTGCTGGGCATTTTGTTTGCATTGGCATTTTGTCCGTATGGTGCGGTATTGTACTTTGGCGGGCTTATTCCGCTGACACTCGCAAGTCCATCGGGCTTATTGTTGCCGCCGGTATTTGCTATTACCACAGGTTTACCTGTTATTATAATCGCATGGTTACTCGCCTACAGCATTTCCAATATTGGAAAGTTTTACAATAAAATGAAATCTTTTGAAAAATGGTTTAAACGCATCATTGCTGCTGTTTTTATTGGAGTAGGAATTTATTACATCATCATAAATATCAGTTAATAAACATAAAAAGAATATGGACACATTATTATTATCAGCAATTATTGGAGTTATAGCAGGAACTATTGACATTATTCCAATGGTAATTCAGAAATTGGACAAAAGAGCCACTATTTCCGCTTTTCTGCAATATTTTTTTGTTTCAATTATCATTGTAAATATTGACTTGCCACATATTGTATGGTGGTTGCAGGGCGGTTTGATTTCTGTGGCATTTGCTTTACCTGTCGTTGTCATTGTTTCAATGCAAGACAAGAAAGCCATACCGATTATTCTTACAATGGCTGCAGTTTTAGGAACTTTGATTGGTATTGCAGGACATTATTTGAAGTAAACCATTAAACTATAAAATATGAACATACAAATTTTAGGCACAGGTTGCGCAAAGTGCAACGAACTGTATGAAAAAGTTAAAAAAATAGTGGAAGAAACCAATCCCACTGCCACTGTTACAAAAGTGGAAGACATTATGGAAATAATGAAATTCGGAGTAATGACAACACCTGCCATTGTGATTGATGGCACAATTATCTCACAAGGCAGCATCCCAAAAGAAAGCGAAATCATAAATTGGCTTTCAAAAAACGGAAAAACTGACCTTAAAGAATTGGTAAAACAGAGTTACAATGATTTGGCGTTGGCTTCTGATGACAAACAGAAGTGTTGTTGCAATCCCTTAGCGCCTGCAGCGCCTTCCAAAAAGGTTTATACCATTATGAGCGAGGATTACAGCCAACTCAAAGGTTATGAACCTGACGCCGATTTGGGTGTAGGCTGCGGGTTACCCACACAATACGCTCGCATTCAGAAAGGCAATACTGTTGTAGATTTAGGTAGTGGAGCAGGAAATGACTGTTTCATTGCTCGTGAAGAAACAGGTGAAACAGGAAAAGTTATCGGCATTGAATTTGCTCCTCAAATGCTTATCAAAGCAAGAGCCAATGCAGCCAAAAGAGGTTTTACCAATATCGAATTTTTGGAAGGCGACATTGAGGATATGCCATTACCCGACAAAACCGCTGATGTGGTTGTAAGTAATTGCGTTTTGAATCTACTACCTCAAAAAGACAAGATTTTCCACGAAATTTATCGTGTGTTGAAACCCGGCGGGCATTTTTGCATTTCCGATGTGGTACTTAATGGCTTTTTCCCGAAAGAGTTTACTAACAACGCCGCTATGTATGCAGGTTGTATAGCAAGCGCCATTCAGCAAGACGAATATTTGAGCGAAATTGAAAAAGCCAATTTTACCGAAATCAAAGTTGAACGCACAAAAACTGTTGAAATTCCCGATGAATTGTTGCGAGAACAGTTAGACGAGGATTTATTAGCAAAATTTAAAGCAGGAAACGTAGGAATTTATTCGATTACCGTAACAGGAAAGCGAGCAAGTGAATAGTGAGTACTAAATATCATTTGCCCTTTTCCGTTCATGCCTTTAATCATAAAGGATTTATTGCAGATGGTTAATAATATTGCTTAATTTGATAGATTATTTTTTGCTGAAAACAATTTATCTCCCACCACGTGAAGAATTACGATTATTATTAGAAGAATTGCGGTTATTATTATTCGTATTTCCGCTACCGCGCGTATTCCCCGATGAATTGCCCGCAGGCGCAGCAGAAGAATTGTTCCCAGACGAATTTCTTACAGAGCGATTTGAAGTACCACTATTGCGCGGAGGCGTCGTTGTCTCCGGCGTATTTACCGACGGATCACGTGAAGGCGTTGTTGCGCGGGTTCCGCTGTTATTATTTTCGCGATTAGACGTATTCGTTCTTGTTGAAGTAGCATTGCGATTATTGTTAGTGGTACGCGACGGCGTTGAAGCATTTGTAGAGCGGTTTGGATCCCTGCCGGTTTGCACGTTGCTTGAGCGAGTTGTTCTGTTGTTTTCCCTTGGATTACTGCTGAATGAAGGGTCTGAAAATCGTGGGCGGTTATCAGTATTGATTACTACAGAAGTGTTTCTTCCCCCGGAAGGCCGTGGTAAAAATACCGGACGTCCGAAATAGTCGAATCGATTGTTTTGCCAGCCCCAAACCACTACGCTGTTCCTCGGAAACCATCCGCCATTGACCCAAACAAAGCCTCCTCCTCTGACTTCCCAAAAGCCGGGCATCCAAACGGCGCCACGAAATGGCACTCTTGCCCAAAAGCCGTTTTGCCACACGTAGCTTCCTATGCGCCAATCCCAAAACCAAAAACCATCAACCCACATAAAGTTTGAACCCGGACGACGAATACCGCCGGGTCCTGTTACAATGACTAATGCAGGAGGCGCAATGGGAACAACGGTAACTATAGTTGTTGTAACCGGCGGCGGAGAAAATGGGTCAACATAAACCGTTTTTACTGTTGTTACGCATGCGCTCATTATCATTGCGATGCCGAATCCTAATAATATTCCTTTTAACTTTTTCATAATATGTATATAAAATTTAACTTTTCTGCTTTCTGGCAAATCTGCTTGTTGACAAAAGTAAATATAAAAAGTTTAATCACAATACGAAATATCTTCTCATTTAGCCTTTTGCATAACACTACGGCACTCTAAAACATTTTTGCACTATTTCGTATACAGATTATGCGTTGGGATAAGTGTTGGGGTAGGTAAACAAAGTAAGCATTTCGTTATCGTTTGCTTGGTTAATAATTATTGTTAATTGTTTTGTTTAATTTATTGATTAATTTTGTCTTAGATATTATTATTGCAAAGGTGCAATTTTATTTAATGGTTTTTGCTGTTCAATCAGATTCCAATTGTTCATTAGTTCTTCTTTGTGCTTAATTGCCCATTCGATAACAAGACCTAATGCACGAGCAGGCAAAGAACCTTCAATAATTGCAAGTGTTTGAATGTCAATGCTACAGTTGTATTCGCCATATTGAGCATGGAAGTGCGGAGGATTATGTTCATCGTAAAACATTCTGATGATTATTCCTAAAAAATTACTTATTTGAGGCATATTAGTTTGGATTTTGCTGTTTCCATTGTTCAAAAGTGAGCCCTTTTAACTGTAAATAAATGCTATCGGGGCAAATATCTATATCATCGTTCCACGCAATTGCACCATAACTGTCAATGTGAACCTGTGAAAACAAATTGTTCTTATCCCAATTGAGAAAAATTCCTTTGTGTGCCAAGTGCTGTAAATCAACAGTGCCTTGCAAACCATCGGAAAACTCCACAAAAATGGAATAATCGTTTAATGCTTTAACTTCTATTGGTTTTGCTATCATTGCCTTGTTTTTTCGTTTTGCAAATAAACAACTTTTTTCTTTCTATAACTCATTTATACGGTGTACGAAGATGTTCGTTTAACAATTGGTCGCCTAATTGATAGTTATTCGCCTCCTTTTCTACCTATTTAATATAAAAATCGCGTAAAACTTTTTTCATATCCTGCAAGGTCTGTTCGGTTTTGGTAAACGCAAACATTCTTAATAAATGCAGTTGCGTTTCGTTAAAAGGCTGATATGTGGGTGTTGATTCCATAGTTTTGTCCTTTAAAATTACTTCTGCAAAGAAACATTAAATTTTTCAATTACACACAGACAGAAATATTCATATTTGAAAACGTTTTTTAACTCTCTGAACGGTGCTTTTTGAAACATCGCAAATGCTTGGCTGCTTTCTCTATACTTATGCCTTTCTTTAGGCATTTAATAACCTGTGCTAATGTAACGATTTTGTCTATTTAGGGTAAACCTGATATTGATTGGTGCACAGTTACTGTTGTTAATTTTGTCTTTGCGAATTATCGCTTTAATACTGATACTCATAGTTTTAAGTTATGAGCAAACGAAATTCAAATACTTATAATGTTTTTCATTTGGGCTAAACATTGGGGTAAACAAATCTTCCTTTCCTATCCAAATTCCCCCTCTTTTCCTCCTAAAATTCCAAAATCAGAAAATCCTGCGTACGCATAGGGTACAAGATTAACTCACTGATTATAAAACAAAAAAGCAGCCTTTTACAGCTGCTTCCGAGAGCGGAAAACGAGACTCGAACTCGCGACCCCGACCTTGGCAAGGTCGTGCTCTACCAACTGAGCTACTTCCGCATTGTTTTTTACACCTTGATGTAAATCTGTACCTCGGGCGGGACTTGAACCCGCACGACCGCAATGGTCACAGGATTTTAAGTCCTGCGTGTCTACCAATTCCACC
>WQTX01000124.1 GCA_009786075.1 Bacteroidota bacterium
CGTAGGGCATCGCCCTACGACAATGAACAAACCAAAACTACGCCCTGAAAGGGCAAAATCAGAAAACAAAATTATTGATTTTGCCCTTTCAGGGCGTGTTTGTGTGTGGTCGTATTTCACACAGGGCGTCGCCCTGTGCTAGTATATATAAGGCTTTCAGCCTTTTTAATTCAATTTTACATTCGTAAAATTTCATGCGGTTGCCCTATATTTTTGAAGAAATAAAATGTTATAAAATAAATAATAATTTACCTTTGCGCACCGTTGCGTAAAAGAATAAATTATTAATCAACTTACCAACTTAAAATCATTGAACATTTAAAACCCTTGTAATTTGTAAAATAAAATTCTTGTAATTTGTAAAATAAAATTCCTGTAATTTGTAAAATATTTTATACCTTTGCAGAAAATTTATAGCGTAAGGATATGGAATATATTAACAGAATTACCGATAAAGAGTTACAGCGCAAGTTAAATGCAAGCGGGGCGGTACTCATTCGTGGTTGTAAAGCGTGTGGCAAGACAGAATCGGCAAGTCAGTTTGCTAAAAGTGTTTTGGAAGTTGATATTGACGAAAATGTACAATTTTTAATGGACACTGCACCGCAACTGCTGTTAGAAGGCAACACACCACGCCTGATTGACGAATGGCAAGAGCAGGCAAAACTTTGGAATATGGTACGGCGCGAAGTTGATAAACGCAAATCGCCTGCTCAATTTATTTTAACCGGTTCGGCAAATCCTGACGAAAAAGTAAAAAAACATTCAGGCGCAGGACGTTTCACAACGCTTGATATGCGAACTATGAGTTGGCAGGAACTGGGTCATTCGTCCGGAAAAATCAGTTTGAAAAATCTTTTGGAAGGCAAGAAATTTGATGCCGGCAACGACCATTCCGAATTAGAATTTATCATTGAAAAAATCATTATTGGCGGCTATCCGTCATTGATTGGCAAAACTGTTTCAGATGCAAACGACATTCTTCGTTCTTATATTGAAATGCTTGCAGAAGTTGATATGAGCCGTGTATCGAATGTAAAACGCGACCCTGTAAAAGTACGAAATCTTTTGCGTTCATTGGCAAGAAACACCGCCACAACTATTGAGACAACTTCTTTGGAAACTGACATTTTTGAAAAAGACAGTTTTTCTATTACCCGTCCAACCATTTACAATTATTTAGACGCACTTGAACGCTTGATGATTATTGAAAACCAACCCGCTTGGAACACGCATTTGCGTTCTTCGGCAATGTTACGGAAAGCCCCAAAACGCCATTTGACAGATGTTTCGCTCGCTGTGGCATCTCTCGGTGCAACGGAAAAATCCCTACTCAATGACTTAAAATTTACAGGATTCCTCTTTGAATCGCTTGTAACACACGATTTGCGAGTATATGCGCAGTCAAACGATGCAAGTGTTTTTCATTATCGTGATTCTACGAATTTGGAGGTTGATGCTATCGTGCAAAAATACAGCGGCGAATGGGCTGCCTTTGAAGTAAAACTTGGTACAGGACAAATAGACGAAGCCGCCGAAAATCTTAAAAAATTTGCCTCAATTTTGGACACAAAGAAAATTCAGTCGCCACAATCATTAAATATAATTACAGGAACAGGCGTAAGTTATACCCGCAACGATGGAATAAATGTGATTTCACTGTCCTCACTTGGAGTTTGATAATTTGTAAAATAAAAATCTTATAATTTGTAAAACAGACAAATCAAAAAGAATAATTTTGCACACCATAAATGATATTGCAATGGAAACAAGAGCATTGCCCTATTATTTTTGAAGAAATAAAATGTTATAAAATAATAATAATTTACCTTTGCGCACTCATTTTCATTTGAAAATTATTTATGCCAAAAAATTATATTTCCAATGTTTTTTCTTTTCTGTTGATAATCATTGCCATATTTGGCATTTTATCGTTGATAGAGGATTATCGTTTCGCGAAAAATATTAAACCGTTTAATATTTTTTCAGATATTATTTCGCAGCCGGAAACAATTACCGGCGACACAATAAAAATACCTGTGGTTGAAGCAACATATCCTTGCCCCGACAGCATACAATGTTTTGAAAACTATACTGAAATCAAGTACCCGCTTGATAGCTTAATTACCAAACTTTTGTCTAAAGATAAACAAGTTCGTGTAGCATGGTTTGGCGATTCGTTTACCGAAGCCGACATTGTGGTTGGCAATTTGCGCGACACGCTACAAAGCCTCTATGGCGGCAATGGCGTTGGTTTTATGCCTATTACGTTTGAGGCAACAGGATTTCGGCGCACGGTTATTCATCATTTTAACGGTTGGCACACCCGCTCGTTTATTAGCAATCCACGCTTGAAAGATTATGGTATCGGCGGAACAATTTACAAGCCCGATTCGGCGGCTTTTGTGGCATACGAAGGTACAGCCAAATTTTTTAAGCATACACAGAATTTCGGCAAACTGCGTTTATTTTATACTTCCGAAAATGAAAGTTCAGTTAGCATTCGCTTGAATGGCGGGCAATCGCAATCCTATTCCATACGGCAAACTGCGTTGCCAAAGCAAGTAGTTGTTGCAACGCCCGATATATGGCGCGTGTCGATTTATATACCCGACACCCTTGGAAATACGGCTTTTTATGGAGCATCGCTCGAAGATACAACCGGCATTTATTTTGATAATTTTGCTATCAAAGGCAATTCGGGTTTGGGATTACTGACGGTTCGCGAGGATTTTTTGAAACAATTTAACGATATGCTGCACTACGATTTGATTGTGTTGCAATTTGGTTTGAACGTTGCCGAAGCCACGAGAACAGATTATTCGGCTTATGCAAAATCTATGACAAAAGTTATCGAAAAACTGAAAAATGCTTTTCCCGATGTGCCGATTTTGATATTGTCCGTTTCTGACCGAAGCCGTCGAGTGCAGGGCGAATACGTAACTATGGCGGGCATTCCTGCCTTGTTGGAAGCTCAAAGGACATTAGCCGCCGATAATCAAATTATTTTTTGGAATTTGTTTGAGGCAATGGGCGGAATGAACTCTATGGCGGCTTTTGTAGATGCCAAACCGCCGCTTGCCAACAAAGATTACACGCATTTGAATTTCGCCGGCAGCAAAAAAGTTGCCTTGAAATTTGCCGAAAGTTTTATTCACGAAGTAGATATTTACAAAAAAAGAAAGGAAAAAGAAGAATGAAAAAAACAATAACATGGTTGACCGTTTTGCTGATGAGTACACAAACAGTGTGTTGCCAAAACGATAATACCGATAATACACAGATGCTCAAAGAGAAACAAGCCGCGTTACAGGCAAAATTGAAAGCAACATATCCATTTTTAAAATTGTCTTTGGATAGCATTGCAGGCAGCGAAATAGTAGCGCCGTTTTTTGAAAAAATGTACTGCCTTGCCCAAAACAACGTCGGCATTATCAACATTGTGCATTTTGGCGATTCGCACATTCAAGCCGATATGATGACGGAAAAAACACGCATTTTGTTGCAAGAAAGCTTTGGCAATGCAGGGCGCGGGTTGATATTTCCACACCGTATTGCTCGTTCCAACGAACCGAACAACATTCGGTCGTCTGCGTCAGGCGAGTGGCAGCAAGTGTCCATTATCGGCAAAAACCGCGAATCGGAGCCGGGGCTCGCCACGCGCAGCATTTTTACTGCCGACAGTAGTGCATCGTTTGATATTCAAATAAAAGATGGCGAATTGTTTTATCCATTCAAAAAATTGACTGTTTTTTCGCCAAAAGCTGAAAATTATTTCGATTTTAGCATAAATAATAACTTGGGCGAAGAATTTTTATCGGCACAATCTACGGACAATGTATTTACTTTCAGCGTTTTAAGCAATTCCTTTTCTCTCAAAATAACGCCGACCGCCGCAACACAAAAGGAGTTTCGCCTCAATGGCATCGTACTACAAAACGATGCAAAGAGCGGTATTCTTTACCATTCGATGGGGGCAAACGGCGCACATTTTACCGAATATAACCGCTCACCCGAATTTTTTACACAATTACCCTGTTTGCAACCCGACTTAATCATTATTTCCTTGGGAACAAATGAGGGTGCAGCACGCGATATTACCAAACAAGAAGTGTATGAAAATGCCCGTCAAATGATAGAAAATATTCGCGCCACAAATCCGGAAACGCCGATTTTGCTCACTACACCGGTACATAATTATTATCAAAAAAAGTATCTCAATCAAAGAATGAAGCTTGTTCACGAGGCATTGCTCGAAGTGGCTAACGATACCAAAACCGCTATTATTGACCTTTATGCGGTGGGTGGTGGTTACGGTTCGTGTCAGCTATGGAAAGCAGAGGGATTGTTGCGTCCCGACGGCGTACATTTTTCGGCTGAGGGATACCGGTTGCAGGGCGATTTGATTTTTAATGCCATTATAAACAGTTATTTGAAATATGTTGCAAACCATTGATTTACATAAATTTATAGAGTTGTTCCAATACCACAGCGGCGACTTTCTGTTGGTAAACAGCGGATTTTTCCTGTTTCTGTTTACAGCCTTTATGGGGATTTATTGCCTTATTTACAGGCGCGAACAATTGCGAAATTGGTTTGTTATTGCATTTTCGCTGTTTTTTTACTACAAGTCAAATGGCGTGTATCTTGCTTTACTCATTTTTGTTTGCGTTTTCGATTACCATATCGGGAAAAAACTTTTTATCACTCAGGAAAAACGTAAACGACTAATACTCTTGTTAATGAGTGTTCTCTCAAATTTGGGAATATTGGCATATTTCAAATATACCAACTTTTTGGCGGCAACGTTTAGCGACATTTTTAGTCGTCCGTTTAACGGTTTTGATATTTTTCTGCCGATAGGAATTTCGTTTTTCACTTTTCAAAGTGTAAGTTACATTATTGACCTCTATCGGCGCGGCACCGAGCCGGCACAAAATTTCACGGAATATGCCTTTTACCTTACATTTTTTCCGCGCATTATGGCAGGTCCTATTGTGCGGGCATCTGAATTTTTACCACAAATTCGCCAAACGCCTTTTGTAAGTCGTGAAGATTTTGGAAAGGCTATTTTCCTGATTGGCACAGGTTTATTCAAAAAAGCGATTATTTCCGACTATATCAGCCTCAATTTTGTGGACAGGATTTTCGACAATCCTACACTCTACACAGGACTCGAAAATCTGTTTGGCGTATATGGCTACACCTTGCAAATTTATTGCGATTTTTCGGGTCTCACCGACTTGGCACTCGGCATTGCGCTAATGATGGGTTTTCGGCTACCTATCAACTTCGATTCGCCCTATCAATCGGGTAATATCACCGAATTTTGGCGGCGGTGGCACATCTCTCTTTCGCGTTGGTTGCGCGATTACCTCTACATTTCGCTTGGCGGCAATCGCAAAGGCAAAATCCGAATGTACTTTAACCTGCTGATAACAATGGTGTTGGGTGGACTTTGGCATGGTGCGGCGTTGCGCTATATTATTTGGGGAACACTGCACGGTACGGCTCTTGTAGTAGAAAAATATGTAAAAAGCATCGTGAAAATTAGAGGAAACCGCCTGACACGTATTATTAGCGTAGTAGTAACATTCCATTTTGTAGCCTTCTGTTGGATATTCTTCCGTGCCGACAATATGACAGTTGTTGTTGAAGTTTTACAACAAATAGGTACAGCATTCCATTCGGAAATACTTTTTGATTTTGTGAAAGGTTATCCAATGGTTTTGGCATTGATGGCTATAGGTTATGTAATGCACTTCCTGCCGAAGCGTTATGAAGACTTTGCTCAACAAAGCCTTATCAAATCACCGTTAATACTGAAAATTTTCTTTTTGGTATTTGTTATTTTTGCTGTGATACAAATGAAGTCATCTGAGATACAGCCTTTTATTTATTTTCAGTATTGAGTTTACATTAAAAAGGCTGAAAGCCTTATATATACTAGCACAGGGCATCGCCCTGTGTGAAATACGACCACACAAAAACACGCCCTGTAAGGGCAAAATCAATAATTTTGTTTTCTGATTTTGCCCTTTCAGGGCGTAGTTTTGGTTTGTTCATTGTCGTAGGGCGATGCCCTACGCTGGATTATATAA
>WQTX01000125.1 GCA_009786075.1 Bacteroidota bacterium
GATGTGATTACGCAGGGCGGCATGAAAATTCGCCAGTCGATTATCGACGATTTGGGCATACGCGAATATGGGTACAGTGGCGAAGGATTTACTATGTTGCTGAATGATAGTCAAGTAGAAGCAATAAAAAAACTATCGGTAGTTACTAAAGTTGAGAAAGCCGAAATGTTGCCGGGGCAATGGTACAAACAAATTTTCCCGCAAAACTCAAATTTTGTGTGGAACAAAGACTTTTTCGGGCCACTTATAGTGCCTCAAAAAGGCGCAACCGTAGCGTTGAATATCGACAATTTGCCTTTGTATCAACGAATTATAGAGGTGTATGAAGGAAATTCATTACGGGTAGATGGCTCTGATATTTACATAAACAATGAAAAAGCCGATAGCTACACTTTTGCAATGAATTATTATTGGATGATGGGCGACAATCGCGATAACTCGCAAGATTCACGGTTTTGGGGCTTTGTTCCCGAAGACCACATTGTGGGAAAACCAACATTTATTTGGCTTTCGCTTAATGAAAAAGGAAGGTTCCCGTTCAATATGCGTTTTGGGCGAATGATGCGTGGTATAAAAACCCCCTAAATCCCCCTAAAGGGGGACTTTAAGAAAATGATAAAATCATTTTCTTGTCTCCTCCCCTTAAGGGGAGGTCGGGAGGGGTTACACCTCATTCGTTAGCGATTTCCCTTCGGTAAATTCCTGAATGTTTTCCAAAGTAGTTTGCGCTATGTTCGACATTGCTTCTTTTGTGAAAAAAGCTTGATGCGATGTAACCAGCACATTGTTGAACGAAAGCAAACGGGCGAGCACATCGTCGTCCAACACAATATCCGACATATCTTCAAAGAAATATTCTTCCTCTTCCTCGTACACATCGAGTCCGGCGGAACCTATTTTTTTTGATTTCAATCCTTTGATTAAAGCGTTGGTGTCTATCAGTTTTCCTCGTCCGGTGTTTATAATCATCACGCCGTCTTTCATTTTTTCTATACTGCTCTGATTTATAATATATTCCGTTTCTTTTGTAAGCGGGCAGTGTAGCGAAATAATATCGGATTGGCGGTAAATTTCGTCAAGCGAAGTGTATTTAATTCCCAATTCTTTGGCAAAATCGTGGTCGGGGTAAATATCGTAGGCTAACACTTTCATTCCCATAGCACACAAGGTTTTTATAAGAATTTTCGCAATTTTTCCCGTGCCTATAATTCCGGCAGTTTTTTCGTTCATATCGAAACCAAGCAATCCGTGTAAGGCAAAATTTCCCTCACGAGTGCGAGAATAGGCTTTGTGCGTTTTGCGATTGAGTGTGAGCATAAGTGCAAGCGTGTGTTCAGCCACTGCGTAGGGCGAATATGCCGGCACACGCACAACTTTTATTTTGCCTTTTGCTGCTTGCAAATCCACATTGTTGAAACCGGCGCAACGCAACGCAATCAATTTTACGCCATTTTTTGCCAAAATATCAATCACTTCGGCATCAATTGTGGCATTGACAAAAGCGCACACCACTTCGGAACCTTTTGCCAAAACGACACTATCTTTATTTAACTGCGCTTCGTAATAATTAAATTCAAAGCCAAAATCGGCATTGTGAGCATCGAACGAAGCCGAATCGTAGGGCTTGGTGTCGAAAAAAGCAATTTGGGTTTTCATGTTTTTTTAGGAATTAGGGGTTAGGGAATAGGAATTAGGACAATGTGATATTCGTTGTTTGTGTTTTTGCAAAAATATTGTTTCTTTATGTAATATGCTAATTTTTTGGTATGTTCTACCTCATAAAATTAATATTTTTATGTGTTTGAAATTTTCAAAAATACATTACCTTTACGGAAAATTTAAAAAAGTAGCATGAAAAGATTCGTTTTTATATTTTCAACATTTTGGGTGTTATTTAGTTGCCAAAATACCAAACAGAATACTGATTTCAATAATGGTATTGACAAAAGAATATTACAAATTGTTGATTCGTTGCCATTACCTCCCGATGTATATTTTGTTACTGTTGATTTCACCGTAGATACATTGCTAAATCCAATTATAATAATTGTAAACGGTGGCGTGCTTCCTGCGCCACCAATGCCACCGGAACCGCTGAGAAAAGTTTTGCTTACAGAAGTGGAGTGGTTTAAAGGGTATAAAAAGTATAATGACCGGTATATTATTTTTACAAAATGCAATTATTTTACATACTACCCACATGATGATAAATTCGACAAATTTGTGATTGTCGATAGTTTGCAATTTGATGAAGAGGCTTTTGAAAAATATGATTATTATGAGTGGGATAATGTGTTGGGAAGAAGATACGAACTAATAAAGAAAGTTTATCGTATAGAAAAAAATGACAGATTGGTGCTTTTAGATAGAGATATTTTTCACTATTAAATTCTGGATTGCTTCACTTCGTTCGCAATGACGCTCTTTGGAGAGTTTGCACAAAGCAACAAAAGAGCGTCATTACGAGGAACGAAGCAATCCAATTTTTACGAATAACTAGTAATCGTCCGCATAATTCCCCGCGCCAACGCTTGCAATTCCTCATCAGAAATACAATACGGCGGCATGGTATAAATAAGTTTTCCAAACGGGCGTAGCCACACGCCATTTTCCACAAATAATGGTTGAATACGGTGCATATCAACCGCTTCTTTCATTTCCACAACGCCAATTGCGCCGAGTACACGCACATTGGCAACGGCATGATGCATTGCAAGAGGTTGTAACAATTCGGTTAATTGTGTTTCTATTCGTTGAATATTTTTTTGCCATGAACTTTCCAAAAGCAAATTAATACTTTCGCAAGCCACGGCGCAGGCAAGCGGATTTGCCATAAAAGTTGGTCCGTGCATAAACACAAATGGTGGATTATTGGAAATAGTGTACGCAATTTCGCTCGTGCACAATGTTGCCGCAAAACTCATATAACCGCCGGTAAGCGCTTTGCCTGTGCACATAATATCGGGTTGCACGGCGGCATATTCACAGGCAAAAAGTTTTCCGCTGCGCCCAAATCCGGTGGCAATTTCGTCGGCAATAAGTAGAATATCGTATTCTTTACAAAGTTTTGCAAGTTCTCGCAAAAATTGCGGGTGGTAAAAATACATTCCGCCTGCGCCTTGCACAATTGGCTCTACAATAAATGCGGCAATTGTTTTGTGCTGTGTTTCAAATAATTCCCGCACTTCGTTCAAATCTTCTTCGTGCCATTCACCATGAAAAGTTGATTGCGGACGGGAAACAAAAAATTGACAAGGTAATGAACGGGAAAACAGTGAGTGCATACCGGTTACAGGGTCGCACACCGACATGGCATTCCATGTGTCGCCATGATAACCGCCGCGAATGGTGGCAAATGATTGCTTCTGCGGTCGTCCGGCGGCATAATTATATTGCATCGCCATTTTCATGGCAACTTCTACGGCTACAGAACCGCTGTCGGAATAAAAAACGTGTTGTAAATTCTGCGGAACTATCGAAAGTAATTTTTGCGTAAGCTGCATTGCCGGAGCGTGCGTGAGACCACCAAACATAACGTGCGAAAATTTCTCGATTTGCGTGTGCAGCGCAGCATTCAACCGTGGATTGTTGTAACCATGTATAACCGACCACCAACTCGACATTCCGTCAATAATTTTTTCGCCGGTTGCCAATTCTAAATATACGCCTTTTGCCCCAACAATTTCAAATGTGGGCAACGGATTGGTTGCCGATGAATAGGGGTGCCAAATGTGGTTTTTGTCTATTTTGTTCATTTATATCCAAAATTTGTGTAAAACTATTCTTCGTGTCTTTTTGTCTTCGTGCCTTCGTGTTTATTTTTTTACGCGCTTGCGCGCTTTTATTGTAAACACGAAGACAGAAAGACATGAAGACACGAAGTTTTTTTATTTTAGGTAATAGCGCAGATTGTTATTTTATGTAATACAAAATCCTGCCGTCGCAAAATTACGAATATCATCGGTAATATTCGCACCGTTTGTTGTTAAATAATCGCCTGTAATCGAAGCATTTATTCCTGTGTGTAGGGCTTTTTCCTGTATATGTTGTATAGCCAAACGTCCGCCTGCAAAACGCAAATATGCTTTTGGATTTATCAAGCGAAACATGGCAATTGTGGTCAAAATTTCGTCGTCGGAAAGGGGAGGAGTGCCATATAATGGCGTTCCTTGTATGGGATTTAAAATATTCAAAGGTATTGATACAATATTCAAATCATGCAATGCAAATGCCAATTCAATTCGCTGCTCCATAGTTTCGCCCATACCAATAATTCCGCCCGAACACACTTCCATGCCAATGGATTGTGCCGTACGAATGGTTTCAATTTTTTCGTCAATCGTATGCGTGGTGCAGAGTTGCGAAAAAAACGAAGGCGCAGTTTCCAAATTACAATGATAGCGTTTTACGCCTGCTTTTTGCAAAAGCAATAATTGTTCTTTGCTTAACAACCCCATTGAAGCACATAAAGCAATGGGCGATTTTTGAGAAATTTCGTTAAAAATTTCAATGCAAGCGTTAAGCGTTTGCGGCGAAACACTTCGTCCACTCGTTACCAACGCATGACGGTGCACACCGGCTTTGCCGTTTGCCACTGCTTGTTCTACGGCTACATTTGTATCTATACAATCGTAAATTTCAATGTTACTCGTATTGTGCGCCGATTGACTGCACCATTTGCAATTTTCGCTGCACAAGCCCGATTTTGCATTGGTTATGGAGCATAAATGAAATGAATTGCCGCAAAAATGTTCTCGTATTTCATTTGCAGCGTTGTACAATTCTTGTTTGTTTGAATGGTTTGCAAGTTTGCAGGCTGTTTCAAATGAAATTTTGGTGCCGGATTTTATTTCTTTGCAAATTTGTTGTATTGAGAACATAGTTTTTTATTTGGTGGAAAATATAGAATTCCGCTCGTTGTGTGTTCGTGCATTTATCACTCAATCATTTCGTTGGTTATTGTCATGGTATATTCTGCCGCCGATTTTGATTTTTTCTGATATGTCCAATTTTCTGCCTGCCATAATTGCTTTTCTAATTTCTCGTCATTGACATAAGTGTCAAAAACTAATTCATTAAAATATCCTATTCCGTGCATAGTCAAGCAATCATGAGCCCAGTCGTTTAACGAACCATCAATAACTCTGATTACTTTTTCCTCCGCTGGAAGAAGAACCACCTCTTTTTTATTTTTAGTATCATACGAACTTGGTTCGCGCTCAAACTTCAAAGTGATTGTTTCTTGGGTTGAGTTTTTTACTTTAAATGTATAAGAAGCCCAATAATCACAGCCTGAAAAAAGAAACAGGCTCAAAATGAATAGATAAAATACTTTTTTCATATTAATTAATCGTTTAATGTTTCTAAATTTATTACGAGAGTATATTTGCCACTATTATTTGCTTTTCCCAATGAAAAATCCCAAAATTTTCTTTGAGAAAGTGTTTTTTCTTGTTTTATGTCATCTATGTATATGTCAAAAAGTTCGATAATTTCATCGGGGCGATAAATATCTTTTGCCTTTTTATCTCCGTCATAAACTACTTTGGAACCAATAATAATTTTCTCTCTCGAAGCAACAATGTAACTCTCTTTTGAACTTATCCAAAAATCCGTTTTTGATTTCGGAACGATTTTTAAAGTTTTGTCGACGAGTTCATTCTCAACTATAAACTCATATGACTTGCCATAAACTGTACCAAGTTCTGGTACGCAACCAAAACAACAAGGCAAAAGACACAAAACAACAAATAATCTATTCTTCATACATTCTCTTTAATAATTCAACTTTTTTTCAAAACGACTTCTTTTTCCATTGCGCTGTCCGCGAATGACGGCTAACGGGGTGGCGGCTTTGCGAGGGCGGGGGTTTCACAAAGGTTCGGGCGGGCGATAAACTTCCAAATCCGCACAAAACTGTCTGCGGGCATACACCCCCGCTTGCGTGAAACTGCACGTGTCTGTTGCACAACTCGCCAAATATACGATAAAAATTTTTAAATTATTGATATTCATTTGTTTATATCACATAAAAAGTGTAACTTTGTGATATACAATAAGTTTACTATGCAAGGCAAAAAAGAATTTAC
>WQTX01000126.1 GCA_009786075.1 Bacteroidota bacterium
CCCGATTGGAAAGAAGATTTAACAATAGGTGCAATGGACGAAGTTTACAGGCAAATAGCTACTGATGCGACCGGAATTTGCTATACCGTATATTATTACGACGAATTTATTATGCAACCGCGCCCTTGGGTGCAAGGCGAAACAGAGGTAAAAAGAATAGCAATTAACGGCGTTTACCCCGAATACAACACAATAAAAAACAAAACCTACCCTTTTGTTGCACCGGTTTATGCCATAATCCGTTCGGATTTAGATAAAAATTCAATGGCGTACAAAATGTATGAATGGCTGCAAACGAATGAAGGGAAAAGCGTAATTGAACAGAGCGGTTATATTGCCGATTTGGGTACTAACATTACACAAATCGTAAATAAAAACGATATACAAATTTTCCCAAATCCAACTTCCGGTATTGTTTATAGCTCTACGGCAGGAACAATAAAACTATACAACCTGCAAGGCGTATTGTTGCAAGAAACATTCGGTTCGCACATAGATTTATCAGCCTATACGCAAGGTTTGTATTTATTACAAGTAAATGATACTTGGACAAAGGTGCTGAAAAAATAAATGGCTAAAAGTATCAAAGTTACACGATAAAAAATACTGAATACTCACTACTGATTACTGAATACTAAAAATGAAACCAGACCCAAACGCCCCCTGCCACTGCGGCAGCGGCAAAAAATATAAAAAATGCCATAGAAATATCGACGAAAAAATCGAATTTTTCCGCCGTGAAGGCTATCAAATTTTTCCTGCAAAAAAATTGCTTACAGCGCAGGATATTGAAGGCGTACGAGCCTCCGGTGTTGTTACACGCGGCATTCTCGAAATGCTGGAAAGCGAAATAAAAGAAGGAATTTCAACCCAACGAATCGACGATTTGGTATGTACCTACATTGCCGACCACGGTGCCACTTCGGCTACGCTCAATTATAGAGGTTTTCCGAAAAGTTGCTGCACGTCTATCAACGAAGTGGTGTGCCACGGCATTCCCTCGAAAGATAGAATTGTGAAAAGCGGCGATATTGTGAACGTTGATATTACTACAATACTCAACGGCTACTATGCCGACAGCAGTAGAATGTATTGCATAGGCGAAATTTCNGCAGAAGCGCAACGNCTTGTAAATGTGGCACTTGAATGTTTNAATATTGGTTTGGAACAAGTGAAACCTTACACACGGCTCAACAANATTGGCGATGCCGTAGAAGCNCACGCCAACAAAAACGGTTACAGCATAGTGCGTGATTTGTGCGGACACGGCATAGGAAAATCCTTTCACGAAGACCCCGAAGTGGAGCATTATGCACAGCCAAAGAAAAAAGGCGTGATTATGGTGCCGGGCATGGTGTTTACCATTGAACCTATGGTCAATCAAGGTATATATAAATGTAAATTCCTCAAAGACGGCTGGACNGTGGAAACNGCCGANAAAAAACTTTCGGCGCAGTGGGAACATACGCTTGTGGTTACTAATGAGGGGTATGAGATTTTGACGTAGAGATTTNGGCAAAGGGCTATTACCCCTAAATCCCCTAAAGGGGACTTTTGCTCGGTAAAAGTNCTGTTGCTTAGGTCTATTTCGCTGCTCTGAAAGCCCCCTCGGTTNCTGAGCGTAGTCGAAGTATTAGGGGGTTGGGGGTAGTTCCTCGATTTTGGCATACATTTTGTTGCAAAAAGTTTTTTATTACTCATTAAAACATAGAAATCATGAAAAGAATTTTTATCAGCATTGCAAGTATTGTATTGTTACTCAGCGGCACAGCGTATGCACAAAGCGGTTCTGTGGTACGAGACAGAAACGGCAACCGAACAGGAGAAATTGACAACAAAGGCGTGATGCGCGACCGCAACGGCAGCAGAATTGGCGAATTTGACAACGGCGTAGTACGCGACCGTAACGGCAGCAGAGTAGGACAAATTGATGATAACGGCATAGTACGTGATAGAAATGGCAGCAGAATTGGGGAAATTGACAAAAATGGCGTTGTGCGCGACCGCAACGGAAGTAGAATTGGCGAAATAGACCGCAACGGCGTAGTACGTGATAGAAACGGAAACAGAATTGGCGATGTGGGAAATTCGGGTAATAGGAATGAAGCTGCTTATTGGTTCTTTTTTAAGAATTAACTCCTAAACTATTTATAAATCAACTCGCTAACACCATTTTCAAAGAATAATTTCTGCGAAAGTCCTTGAATAGTTTCAAGATTTACCGCCTGTATTTTTTCCACAATTTCGGCATAACTATCAACTTTGTCGTAACACATATACGATTTGGCGTTGGAAATCATAAGCGACGAAAAATTGTCGAACGACATTGCCACCTGCCCTATCAATTGCTGTTTGTACATAGCAAATTGCGTTTCGGTAAAATCGCCATTCGTTAGTTTTTTGAAAATCGTGAAAATCGTGTTTTTACATTGTTCTAATTTTGAGCTGTCTGTCCCGAAATAAATTGCAAAAACTCCGGTATCGGCGTATGACACGTAATTCGATTCAATGTTGTAGGTCAAACCTTGTTCTTCACGCAATGCCAAATTAAGCAAAGAATTGAAACTCACGCCGCCTAACAGATTGTTTAACAACACCATAGCAGTTTTTTGCTCATGGTACATCGACGGCGCAAGCGTTCCCAACATACAGTGCATTTGGTGCGTGCGCAAGTTTTTAATTTTTGAAAATTGCGGTTTTGCACTTTCAAATGCTGTGCGGCGCACATCGTGTTGCGCAGTTTTTTCGGAAAAATATTTGTGCAGCAACGCCTCAACTTTTTCAAACTCCACCGCACCCACGTATGAAACCATCAATTTATTGTTCACATAATTGCGCCGGTATTCCGTTGAAATATCGGCAAGCGTCATTGCTTGCAAACTTTTTTTCGTTCCCAAAATGCTCGACGACAATTCGTGTCCGGCAAACAACAATTCTTCAAATTCATCGAAAATCAATTCGCTTGGCAAATCTTTGTATGAATTTATTTCGTCAATAATTACCTCTCGTTCTTTTGTAAATTCTTCGAGCACAAATTCGCTGTGGTAAAAAATATCGCTCAACACATCGAACGCTCGTTCCAAAAATTGATTTTGAATAGTAATATATATGCACGTTTCCTCTTTCGAGGTGTAAGCGTTCATATCGCCGCCCACGGATTCTATGTAATTCATCAACTCAAAATAATTGCGCGAGGCGGTTTTTTTGAAAATCAAATGCTCTATCACGTGCATTATTCCGGCACATCGTTTCTGCAATTCATCGCGACTGCCGGCTTGTACGAATAAACCGATGTACGAAACGTTTGATTTTGCACATTCGTATACGGCTCGCACGCCGTTGGGTAAACGCATTGTTTTTTCCATTTTTTTTTTATTGAGGCGCAAAGATATGATTTTTCTATTTACAATTATTATACATCAAAAATTGCAGTCAAAAGAAAAAGTGTACTTTTGTGAAAAACAAAAATATTCTAAAAAAATAGAAATATACGAATATAACTTATTGATTTGAGCTTTTTTAGCTTCGTTCTCACATTTGCGAAATCTACCAACATTTAGCACGAGAATAAGTTTCGAGAGTTCACGTCTGCGGGCGTGAACTATTTCACGCTTATTGGTGCACAAGGTTTTGGTAGAGCCTGCAAATGTAAATAAGCAATTCACGAAATAGTTTACGCTTTTTTATGCAGGAAAACCAAGAACACGATATACACATAGGACGTGCCGTTCGCCACCATTTGGAACGGCAAGGCACTTCAATTGCGTGGCTCGCTCGGCAAGTGGAGTGCGACCAAAGCAATCTTTGTAAACACTTACAGCACCCTCACGTGTACCCCGAACTTTTATTAAAAATATCGCTTGTGCTGAAAATAGATTTTTTTTCGCTGTATTCTGATTTTATTTCTAAGCAAGGTAAAAATAGCCTTATTTAAGGTAAAAGTTACCTTGAATTTTGCGCTGATTATCAGATAGATATGATAATTTTGCACTATTAAATTTCATTAACACTTTTATTAATTTTTTTATGAAACAAACATTTTTCAAAATTGGGCTATTTATAGCCCTTGGGTTTTCAGTAGCGGTATTTAACGCTTGTAAAGACGATGAACCTAAACCAAACGACACAGAACAAACCAATACTACAGGAAATGGTGGCGGAGGCAATACTATTGCCGTAGAAAGTATTGATATGATGCCAATGGCTATGCTTGATGTAGGTTGGGATCTAACTTTAGATGTAATAATATTGCCCGAAAACGCTACAAACAAAACAGTAACATGGACAAGTAGTGATAAAACCAAAGCAACCGTAGATAGTAACGGAAAGATAACAGCTATTGCTGAGGGTGTAACAACAATCACAGCCAAAGCCGGTAATAAAACAGCGACTTGTGTGCTTACTATTTTTGCTCCTAATCTTATTCCCGTAACTGATGTAAGTTTAGACGCACCAACTCTCTCTCTCCTTATTGGCGAAAGCCATACATTAACAGCAACAATAACACCTGACAATGCTACTGATAAAATCATAACGTGGACAAGCAGTAGCTCCGCAGCAACTGTTTCCGGTGGCAAAGTAACAGCTGTATCAGCCGGTACAGCAACTATTACAGTTAGAGTGGGCAATAAATCTGCTACCTGTGTTGTAACCGTACAAGCAAATCCAGCATTGGTTACCGATGAAGGAGTAATAATTGACGGTATCAAATGGGCAACTCGCAATGTTGATGCTCCCGGTACATTTACTGTAAAACCAGAGGATGCAGGCATGTTTTATCAATGGGGTTGGAAAACAGCATGGAATAGAACGGATTATATGATAGACCCTAAAAAGCAAACACTTTATGATTTTACAAACATTTCAGACACTTGGAGTGCTGCTGAAGACCCTTGTCCCGCAGGTTGGCGGGTTCCAACCGAACAAGAATTGGAAAGTCTTGCAAATCATTGGATAGAAGAAAAATCCAATGGTATAACAGGCTATGTTTTTGGTAGTGGCGATGCAACTATTGTTCTTCCTATAGCCGGATTTCGCGCTAGCGGCAATCAAGGCATGCTCATATTGGGTCAAGATGGTTATTATTGGAGTAATACAAGTGTTGATGCTTATAAGGCTGTTGACCTTCATATATGGCTTAAATATAAAGATGTAGGCACACATGTTTCACATAAAGGCAGTGCTTCTTCTGTTCGTTGTGTTGCAAAATAAATTTAACCTTTATTCATAAAAAAGTTGTGATTTTTCAATCACAACTTTTTTTATTTTTATAATGTTTCACGTGAAACATTTTGTTGTTTTTCAAGGCGGACGCTTCGAGAGCCTCAGCGACCGAGTATACTTTCGTTCAATGACCGAAATTTCGAGGTTACCGGTGGCTGAGGCTCTCGAAGCCACACTTGCTCATTGAAACTATTGTTTTCATTTCAATTTCATAATATTGTTCAACCCCCTCTTAGCGAACGCTTCGGTCATTTCGAGAGCCTCAATGACCGAAGTGCCCGAGTATACCTCTGTTCAATGTTCGAAATTTCGGGATTACCCAGTGGCTGAGGCTCTCGAAGCCACATTCTCTGCAAAATCACATTTGTTAATTTTCATTTCTCAATTATTTTTCCTATAAATGTTTCACGTGAAACATTACCTCCCCATATAAACCAAAAGCACACTAACATCAGCCGGCGAAACACCACTAATGCGCGAAGCCTGTCCTATCGTTTCAGGATTTATTTCAGCTAACTTTTGCCGAGCTTCGATTGAAAGGCTCATAATTGTAGCGTATGGAATTTTATCTTTGATTTTTATATAATCCAAACGAGCAATTTTTTCGGCTAATTGTTTTTCTTTTTCTATGTATCCGGCGTATTTTATAGCGATTTCAACGGCTTCAAAAATTTCTGCGGTGTTACTAAATGTCGTTTCGGCTCCGCTCAACGACCGGCTCGGTGGCTGAGCGGAGCCGAAGCCACTTTTATACAATTCTTC
>WQTX01000127.1 GCA_009786075.1 Bacteroidota bacterium
TTATATTGCTGATACCCAATTTTTTAATTGCACAAAATGTAATAGACGTCGGTGTAAAAGGACAAATTGGCGATGCAAGGATTAACAATCAAACAAAAAGCATTTTTGTGATGGTTAATTACGAGTACGACAATAAGGTATATCCTTTATCGAAGGCAGAAGTAAAAAAAATTATTACAAAAAACAATCTTCCGCATACGCTTCCCGCTGTGGTTGATTTACGCTCTTGGACAAAGTTTAACGTAGGAAATGAAGAATGGCAAATTAAAGGCGGATACCAATTGCCTCACAGCAATTTTGGCACTTGGCACGAAGAAACAATTTCGGGCTTCATCACATTGGGAAGTGTAAAATGCGACGGAATGGTTGGACCAGCCAATGCCAAATTAAAGATATGGGACAACGGAAATCCCGCTTATGCCGCTTCCGGAAGCAGCAATTGGCCTACCAAAAAAGTAAAATTGAATGACGGAAGTTATGCAGCAGAATTGACCACACGCAGCGTTCTCGGCATTATTGCCAGCGGAAACCTTTTTACGGGACAAATGGAGCGCAATATGAGTTTGCTGCAATTAATGGGCTTTACAAGCAAAGACGGCAAAGACCTCATTAAATGGGGCGTTCCGTTCGAAGCGCGTCCGACAGGATTTCGTGTTAAATTCAAATATACGGGCTTGACAGATTCGTGCACCATTATGTCGATACTCGAAAATAACACAGGCGGTGTGCGCCGTTTTGTGGCAGTAGCGTGGTACAGTGCCACCACCGACAATGATAAAACGAAAGAAGGCGTTGTAAGCATTTCCGAACCTGATAAAAACGGACTGCGAACACTCGAAGCCAAATTTGTTTACGGGAAACCGCACAAAAATGCAGACCCATTACCCAAAGGCGCTGTGCAAGGCACAGGAAACGAACCGATTACGCACGTCAATGTCGTCTTTGCTTCGAGCCGAAGAGGCGATTATTTTAAAGGGCAAAAGAATGCACAATTGATTGTTAAGGATTTTGAGTTTGTGTATTAATAAAAAACGAGGCAGACCTTTGTCCCGACACGGTTTATTTAGATAGTGTGAAAATTTGATTAATTTGTGCATCTTTCAAAAAACCATCTCTAACTGTAAATTTTTTTGCACATATCATTTTTTTACAGTACTTTTGTCAAAAATTTTACAAAAAATGAAATACAACCCATATATACAAAAATACAACTCTAACACTTTGGAAATAAGCGTTTTGAGCTCTATTTATGGGGGGGGGTAATTTGCTCATTATCAGCAAATTACAAAATGTCTAACATTTTTAAAACTATACATCGTATTGGAAGCTATAATTTCGATACGGTTTTTTTATATTAATTTTTAAACAATAATTACAAATGGGAAAAATGAAAAAACTAATTCTATCAGCAGCGGCACTATTTTTAGCCGCAATGTTTGTGAGTGCGCAAACGCCGAAAGTTACAACTCAGTGGGAAAGCAAATACAACAAAAATTTGCAAAAATTCAATTGGTTTGTCGATTATCTTGGCGAAGATGCTAATTCATATTATATTCTCAGTGGAAGAAAATCGGGTCCAATGGCGCGAAACTATGGTGTGGAAAAATACGACAAACAAACTTTGCAACCAACAGCCACAAAAGAGTTTAAAAAAATGTGGATTGAAGATATATATAGAATTGGCGGCGACACTTATGTGAGAGTGTACGAAAATCCGCCACAATATTTCAAGGTAACACAGACTCCGCATTACCAATTATATAAATTCAATAAAGCTGCTATGACTTTTGATGTAGTAATGAAAGCAGCGGATATTAATATGGAAAATGTGGTTGTTTCGCCCGATAAATCGAAATTGCTATTTGTAGTGAAAGAAGCGGCTAAGAAAAAAGATGGCGGCGATACCTACAAAATAGTGGTAAGTGATGATAAATTCAATAAATTGTGGAACAAATCTTTAGCACAATCTTCAATAAAAGATTATGTAATAAGTAACGATGGAACGGTGTATGTGGCATCGAAGTCCACAAATAAAGAAACAAAGGAAGAGCGATTTGTGATTACAAAAGTAGAGAAAGACACTACTCAAAAATTTTCGGTGAACATGAAAAATTTTATGGTACACAAAATCAAAATAGCTCCAAGTGCCAATAATAAACTTTTGGTATTTGGATTTGCCACCGACAAAACGAATGAAAACAAAACCGGAGCTTGCTATTTTTCCATGAATGAGGAATTTAACAAACCTGAAAATGTGCAGTTCAAAGAAATTCCATTGAGTTTGTTAAATGCAAGCAGCAAAAAGAAACGTGTAAACAATCGTTACGATGATTTCGCTTTTGGGACTGTGCTTTATGGCGAAAATGGCGAAGTGGCAGTTGCTGCCGAAGAAACCGAAGTTTATTCTATAACAAAAATTACTACCGAAAAACCTGCCGGAGGACAAGGAATGGCAAAAACAACAAAAACCACAACAAGATACCAACATAATTACGATACGTATGTATTCAAGGTAAACGGCGATAAATTGGCGTGGGTAAAACGAGTGCCTAAAAATCAAAAAGTAGGCGAAGATGAAAACAAAGTAACAAATAAACTCGCCGATAGAATGGGTTACGCAATGATGCTTTCGAGCGACAACGTTGTTGTGTTTTTTAACGATAACATAACTACAAATATGAACGTAAACGAAACTACCGAAAAAGTACCGATGATTGAAAGAAAAGACATGAATTTGGTAAGTGTAACAATAGACGCAAATGGCAAACAAACAAAACAAGCGGTTGATTTGTCGGCTTTGGCGAAAGATAAATTACAAGTTGAAGTTCAAAAAATATATCCGCTATCGAATGGTATGGCTCTTACACACGCTCGACAAGGGAAAGGTGCTAAAATTGGTATTATAACTATTAAGTAATCTAATGAAAAAACTCAAATTACTCGTAACTGCTGTTGCGTTGTTAGTACTTGCCGTGCCAACTCAAGCGCAATTAGAATTAGGACTCATTATTCCCGATAAAAAAACAGAATTTGGGTTTTTGTTCAAACCCTCGCCGAGTTTTGCAATCACGCTCCGAGGGTCATTTACCAATCGCCTGCATGCTTACGAAAGCCGTTGGCGTTGGGGACTTACCATGGGCTATGCGTCGCTGAAAACCACTATGGACGCATTTCCTATTTTTAAAACCCGTTATACCGATGGTATCATAAGTGAGCAAAAGGAAGTGTACTACCTTGGCGAACAACGATTTAAAAACAATCGTCTTAATTTGTTTTTCGGAGGTGGCATGGTGGAATGTAAAATTTTAAAAACAGCTCTAAGCCCCATAGTGGGTTTGGAACTTAGAATGCACGATGAATGGTTTACATACACTACTTATTATTTCGACACCCACACAGAACCCTACACCGATTCTCATAATGGTGTTACTATGGCGTTTTTTCCAAAAGCAGGCGTGGTGTACGATATGGATTGGTGGACTTTTCAGCTTACCGCAGGCTTTAACAAAGATTTTGCGTTTGGAAATTCAAAAGGATTTCCTTATTCGGCTATTTCTTTAACTACAATATATTATTTTTAAGGCTATGAAACAGAGTATTTTATTTGTAATTGTAGCATTATTGCTTACGAATTGTAACAAAGATGCATATATTCGCCTGCCTGCAGTAGAAACTGTTTCGGCAGAAGTGTCGGGTAATGACGTGGTTTTCAGAGGGAAAATTTTAGACAGCGGCAATAGCGGAATTTACACGCTCGGCTTTTGCTATCAACAAGACACTGTGCCGCAATCAATTATAAAAAATCAAATATTGATAAAAAAATACTACGCAGACGGCACGTTTGAAGCGGTTCTTTCAAATCTTAAACAAGATTCAACCTATTATTTCAAAGCATTTATCATTACCGAAAACGGCAGTGCAGTTGGCGAAGCCGTGAAATACACCGTTCCCCGTTTCGTAGCTCCCGAAGCTCCGTGCGCAAGCAATTTGACCGAAAACAAAATACAAGATGTATGGGTAGAGTATAGTCAAACGCAGAATTATTCGGTTACGGTTTCTTCTTCTATCTCTAATCGTTTCCCCGAAACCTATGATATTGAGCTTAATTGCGGCTATAATCAACCTAAAATCACATTTTCGTTCCGCGAAACGCCCACAACGGGAATTTACAACACCACAGCCGCAATTGAACAATACAGCGAGGGAAAAGTTGCGGTAACAATGTTTAAATCAAATGGTTCAGTGCGCAATTATTACACAATCCAATCGGCACAACCGGTGTATGTCAATCGTGAAAACGATGATAGGATTATTCTTTCGTTTTGCAATTTGATTTATACGGTAAATGGGCGTGAATATTCGTTGAGTGGCAAGGCGGTATTGAAGGAGTGAATTTAAACCTCGTTACGTTTTCAATTTAAACCTGTTAAGTTTTTAAAACTTAACAGGTTTTTGAATATATATGCGTATATTTGCAGCAATTAATAGTTTGAGTTATGACAGAATTAGTATTGAAAAATAGAGTAAGCAAGCAGAAATTACATTCTATTGTTACTTTTTTACAAGCTTGGGGGATTGATGCTGAAGTAAAAAATACCCATAAGAGAGCGGTGTCGAAAAAAATAGCCCCTCAAAAAGACCCTTTTGCCGATGTTTGGGGTATGTGGGAAGGTAGAGAAATTGACGGTAAAACTTTGAGAAAACAAGCTTGGGGGATTGAATAATGAATGATTTAGTACTCTGTGATACAAACATTTTTATTGAAATTTTAAAAAAAAATGAAACTATTCGTTCCGAATTATATATCATAGGTGTTGATGACACTTTAACTTGCGATACGGTAAACGCTGAGTTAATTTTTGGAGCAAAAGACAAACAAGAACTATTCGGAATTAAAAATTTTTTGAATAATTATTCTTCTCTTTCTATTCAACCTGAAATTTCAAAAAAAGCAATTAATTTGATGGAGAATTATTCACTATCGCATAAATTAAGTTTTCCCGATGCCCTCATTGCCGCAACAGCACTACATCACAATGTAGAACTTTTTACACTGAATACAAAAGATTTTCGATTTATACCAAATCTGAAATTATATCAAATATAAAAAACCATGAGCGACCAACGATACAACGCACGAGGCGTTTCCGCCGGAAAAGAAGATGTGCACAATGCCATAAAAAACATTGATAAAGGGCTGTACCCCAAAGCATTCTGCAAAATAATTCCCGATATTTTGGGCGGCGACCCTGAATATTGTAATATTATGCACGCCGACGGCGCGGGCACAAAATCTTCCTTAGCATACATGTATTGGAAAGAAACGGGCGATATTTCCGTTTGGAAAGGCATTGCGCAAGATGCGTTGATTATGAATATCGACGATTTGCTGTGCGTGGGTGCGGTTGATAATATTTTGGTTTCTTCTACAATCGGCAGAAATAAATTACTTATCACGGGCGAAGTGATTTCGGCAATTATTAACGGAACCGACGAACTTTTGCAAGAATTGCGCGAAATGGGCATAGGCGTGTACAGCACCGGTGGCGAAACTGCCGATGTAGGCGACTTGGTGCGCACAATTATTGTCGATAGCACCGTAACCTGCCGTATGAAACGCTCCGATGTGATTGATAATGCAAACATTCGCCCCGGCGATGTAATTGTGGGTTTAGAATCGTACGGACAAGCAACGTATGAAAAAGAATACAACGGCGGCATGGGCAGCAATGGTTTAACTTCGGCTCGCCACGATGTGTTTGCCAAATATTTGGCGGAAAAATACCCCGAAAGTTATGATAATGCTGTCCCCGAAGAATTGGTGTATTCGGGGGGATTGAAATTGACGGACTTTGTAGAGACGTGGCGTGCCGCGTCTCCACAATGCGGAACAGAGA
>WQTX01000128.1 GCA_009786075.1 Bacteroidota bacterium
TGCATCGTATTGCTTTTTTTCTGTAAATGTACTAAATATCAGTGAATTATACAAATGTTTTTGATTGTTTTTTGGTTCGTTTAGTTGCGCAACAAGCACTAAAATCGTGGTTCAAGACAAAAAAAGCCGTAAAGGAAAATCCCCTACGGCTTTAAACTTGTCAACTACCCCCAACCCCCTAAAGGGGGCTTTCAGCTACGAAATAGACCTGAGCAACAGTACTTCCACTGAGCAAAAGTCCCCTTTAGGGGATTTAGGGGTCTAATCAATCAAAATCTCCAAAATCTGAATAGCAGCCTTAGCCACCGAAGTACCGGGACCAAAAATTGCAACCGCACCTGCCTCGTACAAGTAATCGTAATCTTGCGCAGGAATTACCCCACCGCAAATTACCATAATATCTTCTCTGCCAAGTTTTTTGAGTTCGGCAATTACTTGCGGTACAAGCGTTTTGTGTCCGGCAGCGAGCGACGAAACGCCCAGCACGTGCACATCGTTTTCAACGGCTTGTTTTGCAGCCTCTTCCGGTGTTTGGAATAAGGGACCCATATCAACGTCAAAACCGATGTCGGCGTAACCTGTTGCTACTACTTTTGCACCGCGGTCGTGACCGTCTTGTCCCATTTTCGCCACCATTATACGAGGTTGGCGACCTTCTCGTGCGGCGAATTGTTTGCAAAGCTCTGTTGCTCGTTGGAAATCGCCGTCGTTTTTAGCTTCTGATGCGTACACTCCTGAAATACTTCTAATTACTGCTTTATATCGTCCTACTACTTTTTCGCAAGCGTCGGAAATTTCGCCCAATGAGGCGTTTTTCTTAGCCGCTTCAACTGCCAATTCAAGCAAATTGCCTTCGCCGCTTTCCACGCATTTGGTAATTGCTTCGAGCGATGCTTTACATTCCTGTTCGTTACGGTTTGCTCGCAATTGGTTCAAACGCTCAATTTGCGCTTGACGCACTGCGGTGTTGTCAATAGCAAGAATTTCAATTGGGTCTTCTTTTTCCAAACGGTATTTGTTTGTGCCTATGATTGCGTCAAGTCCGGCATCAATACGTGCCTGTTTACGAGCCGCAGCTTCTTCAATACGCATTTTTGGAATACCGGTTTCAATGGCTTTTGCCATACCGCCAAGTTTTTCAACTTCCTGTATCAAATCCCACGCTCTGTGAGTAAGGTCGTGAGTTAATTTTTCCACATAATAAGAACCTGCCCAAGGGTCAATCGCACGGCAAATTTCGGTTTCTTGTTGAATGTAAATTTGCGTGTTACGTGCAATACGTGCCGAGAAATCGGTTGGCAACGCAATTGCCTCGTCAAGCGCATTGGTGTGGAGCGATTGTGTGTGTCCCAACGCCGCCGCCATAGCCTCTATGCAGGTACGACCAACGTTGTTGAATGGGTCTTGCTCGGTAAGCGACCAACCCGATGTTTGCGAGTGCGTGCGCAATGCCAACGATTTCGGGTTTTTCGGGTTAAATTGATTTACCAATTTCGCCCAAATCATACGAGCCGCACGCATTTTTGCAATTTCCATAAAATGGTTCATTCCAATTGCCCAGAAGAACGACAGGCGCGGCGCAAAAGCGTCAATGTCCAAACCTGCGTTGATACCGGTGCGCAAATAATCCAAACCGTCGGCAAGGGTGTACGCCATTTCAATATCATTCGTAGCTCCTGCTTCTTGCATGTGATAGCCCGAAATTGAAATCGAGTTGAATTTTGGCATATTTGCCGAAGTATATTTAAAAATATCGGCAATAATTTGCATTGAAAATGCAGGTGGGTAAATGTAGGTATTACGCACCATAAATTCTTTCAAAATATCGTTTTGAATTGTTCCGGCAAGTTCGTCTAATTTTGCGCCTTGTTCCAAACCGGCTAAAATATAGAACGCTAATACCGGCAACACCGCACCGTTCATAGTCATAGAAACCGACATTTTGTTCAACGGAATTTGGTCGAACAAAATTCGCATATCCATAATCGAATCGATTGCCACACCGGCTTTTCCCACGTCGCCAACCACACGAGGGTGGTCGGAATCGTAGCCGCGATGCGTAGCCAAGTCAAACGCTACCGACAAACCTTTTTGCCCCGAGGCAATATTGCGGCGGTAAAACGCATTCGATTCTTCGGCAGTTGAAAAACCTGCGTACTGACGCACTGTCCACGGCTGGTAGGGGTACATTGCCGTGTACGGACCACGAAGATTCGGCGCAAAACCCGAAGTAAAATTCAGGTGCTCCATTCCCATTAAATCCTCTTTTGTGTAAACGGCTTTCACGGGAATTTGTTCGGGTGTAAGCCAATTTGCAGAAATATTGTGTTTTTTCTCCCATTCTTGCACGTTGCAAGTTCCTGCTTTGGAGCTTTTTATATGTATTGATTTAAAATCCGGTTTCATACTTTTTCGTTTTTTAAATTAAAACCCTAACATTGATTGATATTGTTGCAATGTTTCCAACACATTCGATTTTATGCTTATGAAGTTTTTCAAACCTTTGGCAATCAAATCTTCGCTGCACGCAGGCGCACCCGCTACAACTACAATTTTGTCTTGCAACTGTTCAAAAATTGGCAACGCCACTTCTGCATATTCATCGTCGGAACTGCAAATTACAACGATTTGTGCACCGCTTTCTTTTGCCGTTTTCACGCCTTCTTCGATTGACGCAAATCCGTTATTATCAATAACTTCAAAACCTGCACAGGCAAAGAAATTGCACGCAAATTGCGCACGAGCTTTGCGGAAAGTCAAGTTTCCAATCGTAAGCATAAACACTTTCGGGCGACCGTTTGCTTTGGCGAATTTGTCGGTTTTGTAACGCATCAATTCAAATGCTTGCGCACCTCTATATATATGTAACGGCTCGGCAATTGCATCGGCTGATTTTTCGTTTACCGCTTTGAATGCACATTCGCACACATCTTCGGTAATCATTTCGTTGAAATTCGGGAATTGGTTTACGCCAAGTAAATTTTCACGGCGAGTGGCTACGTTTTTATTGCGCGTAGCTGCCGATTTTTCTACAAGTGATTGCACAAATCCTGCTTTGAAAGCCTCCACAAAACCGCCTTTATCTTGAATTTCCAAGAAAATAGCCCACGCTGAGTCGGCAATTTTATCGGTCAATGTTTCTATATAATATGAACCCGCCGAAGGGTCAACAATTTTATCGAAATGACATTCGTCTTTCAACAAACTTTGCTGATTGCGGGCAATGCGTTCGCTAAATTCCTGTGCAGGCTCGGCAAGCGGATTAAGCGTTTCGCAACCTACAAACGGCAACACGGTCAATGAATTTACACCGCCAATTACGGCACTCATAGCCTCGGTTTGCGTGCGCAACATATTCACGTATGGGTCGTACAACGTTTTGTTCCACACCGAAGTTACGGCGTGAATGTTCATTTTTCCGGCACAAGTGCAAACGTTTGTTGAACAGCAGGTGCAACCGGTAGTTTGTTGCGGTTCGCATTCGCATTTTTCGCAGGTACATTCGGGTTTGTAAGCCTCTACGATTTTTGCCCACAACATTTTTGCTGCACGGAATTTTGCAATTTCCATAAAATAATTCGACGAAACGGCAAAATTAAATTTCATTTTCGGAGCAATCGCACCGGCGTTAATTCCCTGCGCATCGGCTGCCGAAAGATATTCAACGCCCATTGCAAGCCCGCACGCCAATTCTTGCGAAATGGTTGAACCGGCATTGCTAACTGTGTGAGCATCAATTTCCAACACTTTGAATTTTGGCAAAGTTTTCGCCGCAGCAAGTAATTCGGGCAACTGTTTTTCGCACTGTTCTTGCGAATTGCAGCAAAATTTACCTTTTACAATAAAATTATTCAAATAACCGGCATTGATTGAGCCTTGGATTTTCGATGCATCGAATTTTTTCTCTGCAACGTAGGCAACGAATAAATTCAATAAATGACGTTTGCCGCAACCAACCACAAAGCAGGTTTCAATTGCTTCAAGTTCAATGCTTTTGAGCAAAGCGTTCATTTCGGTAGAAGTCCAAGCATTTGCATCTTCAATTTCAAACGCAAGCGACGAAACGCCTTTTTGCAAAACGTCTAATGCTTTTGCATTTGCATCAGCGGCATTTTTCACTTCTATTCCTTGACGAATATACCATTCGTTGTTCGTTTTTTTCGTTCCGCGCGTAAACGGAAACTGCCCCGGCATAACGCCCAAATACGAAAGCGGAGTTAAATCCTCCAATCGGTAAAGCGGCTCAACTGAAAAACCATCGTTCGTTTTCCATACCATTCGCTTGTCGAAATCTGCACCCTTGATGTCGATAATGGTTTTTTCCTTCCATTGTTCGGCACTTACCGGCGCAAACTCTTCAAATAATGTATTCGAATTGTTTGACATATAAATATTGTGTTAGTTATTACTTTGTTTTTTAAAAAGTTCCCAAAAGTACAAATAATTATTAATTGTAAATTGTAAATTGTAAATTATTTTTTAGGGAACAAGGATTTGAGGAATTAGACGTTTTTTTTATCTACAAACGACTAAAATTCAACAATTTAATATCGCCGCTCGTTTTTTCCAATTCGCCGCAATAAATAATTTGTTTATTGGTAACACGATTTTCGAAAATATTAGAAAAATATTTCAGACCTTTTTCAAAATCGGGGCTATACGTCATTGACGATTTTATTTCCGTGATTTCAAAATTATTACCGGTGCGTTGCAACAAATCAACTTCATTTTTATTGCTATCTCTGTAAAAATACAGATTGCTTTCTTTGCCCATGTTGTAACGGTTTTTCAGAAAATCCATTACCACAAAATTTTCAAATAAATGTCCACGCATTTTGTCTCTATTCAATTGTGTAGCATTTTCAATATCAAGCAAATAACAGGCAAGACCGGTGTCGGTAAAATAAAGTTTTTGTTGTTTCGTAAGACGTTTGTTGATATTTTCAAAATAAGGCGGCAACATATAAATAATATACGATGCCTGCAAAACCGACAACCACGCAGTGATAGTTTTTACCGAAATGCCCACTTCATTTGCTAACTCCGAAGCATTGAACAAACTGCCGATTCTGCCGGCGCACAAGCGAATAAACGTGTGAAATTGTGTCATATCTTTTACATTCAACAAATCGCGCACATCGCGGTCTAAATAGGTTTTTACATAGTTTTGATAAAGAAGTTGAGGCGTTTTTTCGCCCGAATAAATTGCGGGGTAAAAACCGTCAAACAAAATTTCGTCAATTGTTTTGTGCTGTGTCAATGATGCAATTTCACCAAACGACAAGGGAAGTAACTCAAAAATAGCTGTTCGTCCCGCCAACGATTGTGAAATGTTTTTCATCAAAGCAAAATTTGAACTGCCCGAAAGAATGAATTTCCGCTCCCTGTTTTCGTCAACCAAACCTTGAATATACGAAAACAATTCAGGCGCATTTTGTACCTCATCGAGAATTACGCCCGCAGTGTGCGATTGTAAAAATCCCAATGGGTCATTCAAAGCAAGCAATTTTGTATCGGGATTTTCCAACGTGTGATATTGAAAATCAGGAAAAAGTTGTTTAATAAGCGTAGTTTTGCCCGATTGACGAGGTCCGGTAACGGTAATAACCGAAAAATAACGACACGCATCTTTTATTGTCGTTCCTATGTTTCTGTTTATCATATTGTTATTGATTATTCATGTAAATTTGGAATACAACTACAAAATTACATAAATAATTGTTAAAAACAAATTTTTACTTACTTTTTTCTACATTTCCAACAATAAGTAATGAAAAATAATTATTGTTATATTTTAAAAAATGGATTGCTTCGTTCCTCGCAATGACGCTCTTTTGTTGATTTGTGCTAACCCTCGAAAGAGC
>WQTX01000129.1 GCA_009786075.1 Bacteroidota bacterium
CAATGGTGCTGAAAGTATAGGTAAAGGTCATTTGATTACCATTGTTAAAATCGTTCGGACGCATCGCGAGTGGCAAGCGACCGCCATCAGCCCAAGGATTATCCGAGGCATTTCCGTTGGTTACATGCACATCCAAGCATGTTTTTCCGCTATGGAAATGCGGTTGCACTGCATCGCGATTCGGATGTTGCGGAAGTCTGCTCGGGTCGAGCGTAACAATTACCGGTACGATAGCCGATGCTGTTCCCGGCGGATTGGTACAATTGTTCTGCACTCGCGCCACAACCCTGTAATTTCCGGCTAAGCGTTCCGGATCCGTTGTGCTAAACACAAACGAACTGCCGGTTTGCCCTACCTGTTCTACATCATTTACATACCATGAGAAAGTCATTGGATCGCTACCGGTATTAGCCGAAACTGTAAAAGCAATGCTTTCTCCTTCTCGTACCGTTTGCTGAGTATTTGGCGTAATTACTACCGATCCGGCAGGAATACAGCCTTCTTTTACTGTAAACTTACTTGAGAGCAATTCGGATGTGCCGCAGGTATTACTCGCACGTACTCTGATTTGAACATCAGACACTTCGGTAGAGTTCGTACCGAAATTAACAATTGCAGCTGTCCCGACACCAAATGGTACAATACTGACAAACGATGCGTGTGCCGGATTTTCTACCGACCACTCAATAGTATCGGCATTGGGTGCAACAGATACCGAATAGGTTTTCGAACTTTCAAAAATTTCTTCTGTTGCCGGTTGCGAGATCCATGAAATTGTAACCGGAGCCGACTGTATTACTTCAATTGGCGTTGAAACCATACTCCAACATCCGTGTGTGTTTTTGTAGCGTACGGTGTAAGCACCAGGCTGCATAACCGAAATTTGATAATCGCTAATTCCTACCATTTCAACTCCATTTCTAAACCATTGATGAGCAAATGTTGGGTTTGCTCCGGTAGAAAGCACAGCCGGATTGGTGGCGCAAATATACGCTCTGTTGGCTCCTCTATTAATAGAAGTTGGCAGCGGTGTTTGTTGGGTTCTTACCGTAAATTCATCGGAAGTTTGGCTCTTTGGACATTCGCCGGATGCTGTAACCGTAACCGAAAGCACCAAGTGTGTGTAGGTTGGCGGCACTACAAACATAGTAGGCGAAGTAGTTCTGCCCAAACTTATCCCATTGCCAAACCATTCGTACATTACATTGTTGAAACCGCTGTAAGCCGAAGCATTGGCAATGGTCAGTTCCAAAGTTCCACCGGCACACACTACCAACTCGTTAGAACTGAAAACTACACCGTTTACTCTTGCATCAGGCATTGGTAAGGCGGAGCTGCCTCCGGCATAAACAAGCGTTATTTTATTGCTCGATACCGAAGAGCAACCATCGCTTGTGGTATAAATCAGATACCAGATACCTTGACTATCGATGCCGTGAGGTACATCGAAGAAACTCACATCTCTTGCTTGTTCCAATCCGTCTTTCAGCCAAATAAGACCATCAGGATTTGTTGGAGCATTGAGAGCCGTAAGCCTTACGCCGTTTGTGCCGCAAAGAATACCGTTATTATCCACAATAATATGCGGCACACGGCTTGCCCGATTATCAGAAGCAACAACTTCAATCACTCCGGGCGTACCGCAACCAATCATGCCGGCATATACTCGGTAAGTACCGATTTGCGTCAGTTCCACGCCTGCGCCTTGCGCTACTTCAATGCCGTTGCGCACCCAAAAATAGCTAACTTTCGGATCTGCATTGACAACAAAAGCGTGCACCGAGCCGCCTTGACACAATTGATTTGTTCCGTAAACACTAACCGTTACCGGAATTTCATCAGCGCACGGACATCTTTCTTGCGTAAAAATAAAAGTTGCTGTTCGTCCGGCAGGGTCGGTTACCAACACCACGCATCTACGGTCAATAGCTGTGGTATTCGGTTGAAATTCTACCGAAAAAATTCCCTGTTCTTCGTTAATTGCAGAAACCGAAGCAAATTCGGATCCGGCAATTACGGTAAAGGTGTATATTCCGGCAATGTCCAATCCCGAATTGCTGATTTGGACAGGACCTGTTGAAAGCCTGTCGTCGCAACCGAGAAAGCGGTTTGTATCATAATCAATACTCATCATTCCGCCATCGATGGCAAGCAGATGCCAATTGTCTCCATCCCACACATAAGTGCCACGAAAAATATTGGCGGCTGCCTTCAAGTTTGTGTTATACACAATCAATCCGGCAAGTTCGGGAACAACACTTTCTCCGCGTACAGATTCTTTTGTAAAATTGTTCGGAATTTTACCGAGGTCGGTAATTTCTACATTCGGGAGCAATAACCCTCCAATATGACCATTGGTTGGCTTTGCGTTGAGGTCAAGTACAGCGCCGGGTTGTGGAGTATGGGCGCTACCAATCCTTACTTGTGCATGCAAATTCATTGATGCACACAACATTGATGTCAAAAGCAATGTTGAAAATAGTTTTTTTAGTTTCATAAGAGACGAATTTGTCAAGTTTAATGTATATCCTTGTAGGTTAAGAACTGCCCTGTCTTGCAGCAATATATCAAAAAATAGAATTTCGCAAACGAAAAGTTTGGCAAAGGTAAGTGCAAAACGCTTTGCCTTTTTTATCAAAAAAGTTCTTTTTTTTGATAAAAAAGGCAAAGCGTTCGTTTTTGTTCTCATTTTTTATGCAAAGCAGGCTAATGAGCAGGAAAATAGGATAGGAAATAGAAGTGAGTTAATATATGCGAATCATGCGTTAAGATAACATCTTTGTGAAGTATTTTGTATAGAACGGCTCCTTAACACTGCAAAAATCTGCCGGTTTTAGTTCCATTAAACAAAACTCTGTCTCGTGTATTTCTTCGCAACACACCGGGCGACATATTGTACATTTTTTTGCAAAATCTGTCGAAATGTGCTTGGGAAGAAAAATCATATTCAAATACAATTTCTTTAAATGATTTCTGTGTAGAATTAATTTCGTGATAGATTTTTTTTGCTTTTTCGCGCGCAATCCACAAGGCAGGCGAACAGCCAAAAACGCTTACAAATTTCTTTTTGAAACCCGAAAGACTATAGTTTGTAAGCTCTGCAAGCTCTTCGACACTATTAGCTTCCATGTATTTTTCGTAAATCAGGTTTGAAAAACGCATGTCGCTATTCAGAATCGGGCTAAAAAACGCAAACAACTCCTCTTTCGAATAATATGCGCGCAAAAAGAAACATATTTCTTTTTGTTTCAACTCTTGGTAAAACGTACACTTCAATCCGCCAACCGTGGTTTGAACGACAATATTGAGCCAATCGTTCACTATTTTATTTGCTGATAAAACAAGGGATGAATTTGTTGTTTGGATCCGTTCTTTGTTTAGTTCATAGAGCATTTCCAAGGGAAAGTGGTCGCAAAAATTCACTTTGTGATGCAGTTTTAGCATTATCATGTTCGATTTTTCTTCTGCTGCAATCACCGATTCTTGTTTGCGAGGTATCAATATGAAATCGCCGGCTTCCAAAACGCTGTTTGTTAGATAACCTGCCGCGAATTTTACTCGTCCGTTTACCACAAAAAATATGTGGGTATTGTCCTTGCAGAAAACAAAGCTCTCGCCTCTATCTTTCTCGATATGATTTATTATCTCATTTGCGCTGTCATACAAATAACAATTCAAATGCTCCTCAACGTATAAAGGTGTCATTGTGCTTAAAGATTTTAATGTGTCCGGTCGCAAAGATAAATTAAATTTGTGAATCCGAACTTATTAAATCGTTAATAATTCATAACGACAACTAATTGATAAAAAATTTAACGCAGATTTTTTGCTTAAGCTATGTCTTTTATCAGCATTTTATCGCCTTCGCATTTGGTACATTCGCGCAGATGAAGCGTGCTCTGCCAGAATTTTTCCATTTGTGGTTTGTTGTTGGGCAAGAAAAGTTCCGAACCTTGTGTTTCTAATTTTTCAAACAAATATCCGGCTGTGATCTGGTTTATGTCTATGGCCGGCTGGTAACTTTTGGTTTTATTTTCTTCGTTAAAAACCTCAATCAAAACATTGGATTCCACCATTTTCGACAGAAGTTGGCTCACAAGCCGGCTCGGAAGATGATTTTCTACCGCAATATCCTCGGCGGTCATCGGCGGTTTTTGTGCTTCAAATCGTTGAACAATCAGGTAGGTTATATACAAATACAAGAAATTGCGGTAGCGCACACTAATTGATTTGGTATCGGCTTCATAATCGAAATTTTGAAGATTTTGCGAGGCGTACGAGATTTCGGCACCGAACAGAATTATCAGACAGGACACACGAATCCAGATAAGCAGTAATGGTACAGCCACAAATCCACCAAAAATTGCGTTGTAGCGCGAAAGATTAATCTGTCCGCTTAAATACATCATTTGAAAAATTTGAAAAGCAGTTCCGGCGATAATACCCGCAATAAGCGCGTTGACAAATTTCACCTGCGTATTGGGCACCGCCATATACAAAATAGTAAAACCTAACCACACAATCGCGAAAATCACAAAATTAAATAATATGTGCATAAAGGGATTCAACAAATCATACAAAGGCGAGTTTGTAAAAATTGTGCTTAGGTAAATTGAAAGACCGCTCGACAAAATAATCAAAATAGGCACCAGCAAAATAATTGAAAAATAGGTAGTAAACTGTCTGATGACAGAGCGGGTTTTCTTTACTTGCCAAATATCGTTGAACGCATTTTCGACATGCATAAAAAAGCGAATCACCGAAAACAAAAGAATTACGATACCGATACCGATAAAAAGTCCGGTTTGCGCCGTTTCCAAATAACTCTCTACAAAGGTCATTAGCATCGGCGTAAGATTCATTTTGTCTATTTGAGTGCCTTTGAGCGAGCTTTCAATGGCATCTTCGAGTCCAAAACCTTTGGCAATAGAAATGGTAAGTGCAATAATGGGAACAATCGCCAACAAAAGCGAATAAGTAAGCGCAGAGGCTTTNACNGCGAGTTTATCTTCGCGAAACCCACGTATTGCCAACACAATCGTTTTGATGATACTGTATGACACGCGTCGAGCACGAGGCAAATCCTGTCCCGTTATTTTCCAAATTTCATACCGGATGAAATTATAGATATGTATCACAAATTCTCTGATTTTTCGCACGACAAAATAAAGTTTAAAGTGTAGAGTGTAAAGTGTAAACGCAAACCATTTATACTTTAAACTCTACTATCTATACTCTAAAAAAACAGCAGGTCTGTAAGCCGGGTTCTGTATTCCGTTTTCGCGGAATGCTTGTCATTTATCTGCGAAAAATGTCGCCATTTTCCTCGTAGCGTTCTACCCCTCGGCATCAGACGAGCCATCCTACATACGCCGATATACTTGAACTTGCAACCCATAAGGTGTACGGCTTCGGATGTCGCCACCCGAACCGGTGCGCTCTTACCGCACCTTTTCACCCTTACCGTTTTTCAATTACGAATTAAAAATTAAGAATTAAGAGAACAAATACTCGGCAAGTTTGCCCTTTTAATTCGTAATTTTTAATTCGTAATTGAAAAACGGCGGTTATTTTCTGTTACACTTCTCTACCCTCGCGAGCAGCTTTCCGTTAGAAAGTATGGTGCTCTGTGTTGCCCGGACTTTCCTCCTCTCGTAAAAAAACGAAAAGCGACAAGCCGACCTGCTGTAAGGCGCAAAGATAAGGGATAATGTGCTAATATGCAAATGTGTACAAAAAACTCTTGTTTTTATTGTTTTTATTGTTCAAAAATAATTTCGCATTTGCGAAATAAATATCGTAT
>WQTX01000130.1 GCA_009786075.1 Bacteroidota bacterium
GTTTCCATAGGNGGCTTACATTCGTTTACCGCGTCGAAAAACAGGAATTTGATAGCCGTATTCAGTGAACGCAAAACCGATATTTCCGGTATAGAAATTCCTGCCGGCGAAGGCATAATTGTAGTGCCCGACGTGCAAAGCGCACGTGTGGTGTGGAATGATTTGAGCGAAGCTACGGGTTACAAATTACTTATCACAGATAGTAGCGGCACTCTTATATGTACACTCGAATTTGATGCCAACGGACGGCTTATAACTCTTGTTTACACGCCCGATGCACTCAAATCCGACGAAGTATTTGGCGTGCGCCTAATCAACCTTACCGAAAATACCACCTATTATTACACAATGGAAATTTTTGGTAAAAACAATGCGGTAATTGAAACCAAAACAGGAACGTTTACCACCAAAGGCGGTGGTGTGGGCATCGCGGAGACGTTGCAGGCAACGTCTCTACAAGTGTACCCCAACCCAACCACAGGACAATTGACGATTTCGGGCGGTGTAGAGACGCACGGCCGTGCGTCTTTACCACAAACCGTAGAAATTTACGACAACACCGGTCGTTTCGTAGGGGTCGAATATTTTCGACCCACACAAAACAACGGTTTAACAATCGACATTTCACATTTGCCGAATGGCGTATATTTTGTAGCGGTAAATGGCAAACGAGTGAAGGTAGTTAAGAATTAAGAAAAAAACCTAAATCCCCCGAAGGGGACTTTCAAAAACCAAAAGCCGAGTGAATTTTACTCGGCTTTTGGTTTTTTTGTTACGAAAAATAATACAACTTTTCTCGAAATCCATTTCGACAAATAATCATTTTTATCAACAGCTACGCTTTGGTGTAGAGATGTGGCACGCCGCGTCTCCGCCGGAAATGCGAAATTATACCATAGTGAATTATTTTTCATGTTGGATTGCTTCGCTCTGCTCGCAATGACGCTTTTTTGTTGATTTGTGCAAACTCTCGAAAGAGCGTCATTGCGAACGAAGTGAAGCAATCCAGAAATTAGAATAAATTATAATTCACTTTGGTTATTACAAGGAGACGCGGCATGCCACGTCTCTACAATTAAAACTGCTCCAAAACCTCTATCCGTTTCTTAATCGGCGGGTGCGTTGCAAAAAGCGAAGAAAAAGCCGCTTTGTGGGCAGCGTGTTCTATAAACAATTGCGAAACGCTCTCGGGAGCTCCGTTTTGCAAATTCGGATTGCCCGAAATTTTGCGCAAAGCCGAAGCTAATGCCCGTGGGTTTTTGGTCATTTCGGCAGCCGAGGCATCGGCGAAATATTCCCGTTTGCGGCTTATGGCAAAGCGCATAAGTATTGACAACAGATAGCCAACAATGGCAACAACTGCTACTATTACAAGCAAAATCATGTTGTTCTTGCCATCTCTATTCCTGCCACCACCGCTAAACAGCGCCATACGGAAACCGAGTTGCGCCACCATTGCAAAAATTCCCACAAATACAATGCTTATAATAAGCAAACGCACGTCGCGATTGCGAATGTGCGAAAGTTCGTGTGCAATCACGCCTTCCAATTCTTGGTCATTGAGCGTGTTTATAATTCCTCGTGTGAGTGTTACGGTGTAGGTTTTGTTGCTCAATCCGCTGGCAAAGGCGTTCAAAGCGGGGTCTTCTATAATATTGATTTTTGGCATGGGCATACCGTTTGCCATACACAGATTTTCTGTTAAATTGTAAATACGCATATTTTCTTTGCGAGTAAGCGGTTGCGATTGCGTGGCATATTTAATAATAAGTGTATTTGAAAAATATGCAATAAAAAACCATATAGCTACTACACCAATTACAAGCGGCGCAATGCTTACAAACGCCTGAATAACCATTTCGTGCGAAGGATTTTCGTAGGTGTAATACACAAATGCATACACTGCAATGTAGCACAAAGCGAGCATTAAAACGGGGAATAAAATTACGAGTAGCAGCGAACGAAAGTTGTTCTGGCGTTGTTGGGCGGAAAGACCTATATAGCGCATTGAGTATAAAATTTAATGGGAATTTCTTTTGATAGGCAATGTGGCTTCGAGAACCTCAGCCACCGGTAATGCGGTCGTTGAGGCTCTCGAAACGACATCTCTTAATCAAACTTTATTTGCGGTCTTTGTTCAAGCGTAACACGCTCAGTACCCAAATCAAACATCAACTCTTTTTTGAAGCCAAACATTTTTGCAAAAATATTTGAAGGAAATACTTCTACGGCGTTGTTCAATTCTTTGGTAGCCGAGTTGAAGAAACGGCGCACGGCAGAAAGTTTGTTTTCAATATCGCCCATTTCGTTTTGCAATTGCAAGAAATTTTGATTTGCTTTCAAATCGGGGTAGGCTTCCAAAGTAACTTTTAAGCCTGCAAGTGCTGAACTTAAATTGTTTTCAGCGGCAATTTTACCGTCAATTGTGGTGGCGCTTGCTGCGGCATTACGCAAATTGATTACATTTTCGAGTGTGGTTTTTTCGTGTTTTGCGTAACCTTTTACGGTTTCCACCAATTGGGGGATTAAATCGTAACGCTGTTTTAATTGTACGTCAATGTCGGCAAAGGCATTTTCACGATTGTTGCGAAAGCGTACTAAACGGTTGTAAATAGAAACAATCCAAATAACCAAAACGACTGCGACGACTAAAATAATAATTGCTGGTGTGCTCATGATAGTATGTGTTTTAAAATTAATATGGGCAAAGATATATATTTAATTGATACTTCAATAAGTTCTGCAATCTATTTTTTTATGAGATACGGCATAAAAATATTTGCGATTTTACTTGCATTAGCCCAAAATATGATGTACATTTGCATCAAAATCTTGTAAAAATTTTTTCATTCAAAAGTCTTTCGTTGGGAAACGAAGGACTTTTTGTTTACAACGGCATTCAATGTTATACTAATTTCTTGACCATTTTACTTGCACAAACAAAAAATATGTACTATCTTCGCACCAAATTGTTGTAAAGGTTAATTTTGTTCATAATAAAATTACCATCCTTGACCTTTCGTTGGGAAACGGAAGGTTTTTTGTTTTATAGAAAAAAAATTGCATTTATGTTTGTATTAGCAAAAAATATGTGTATATTTGAGGGCTAATAAACTTGTGCAACTAAAGTTGCGCTTTTTTGATATAGTATTCATAATGAGCCTTGCGTTGGGAAACGCAAGGCTTTTTTTACAACGGCATTCTTCGCTGTGCAGTAAAAGCACAAGTTGATACAGCAACAACAGGCGGAAATTGAAAACGTTTATATTCATTCATTCGCACCAAACGCAGTGTTTTTTCAACCACTACCGGCGAAAAACCTTTGGCAATAATTTCGTTTTGCGATTGATTATTTTCCAAAAATTCATATAAAATAGCGTCTAACACTTCGTAATCGGGCAAGCTGTCGCTATCTTTTTGGTCGGGGCGCAATTCTGCCGAAGGGGCTTTGGTTATGGTGTTTTGGGGAATAATTTCTTCATTCCTATTAATATAGTGTGCCAAACGATAAACATCGGTTTTGTACACGTCGCCTAAAATTGATAGCGCGCCGTTGGTATCGCCATAGAGTGTGCCATAGCCCACGGCTGCTTCGCTTTTGTTGGTAGTGTTGAGCACAATAGAGCCGAATTTGTTGCTTGCAGCCATAAGCAGCAAACCTCGCAGGCGTGATTGTATGTTTTCCTCGGCAAGTCCAAACGGCAAACCTTCAAAAATTGGTTGCAAGGTTTGTAAAGCGGTATTATATAATGGCACAATTGAAAGCGTATCATACTGAACATTCAGTTTTTCGGCAAGCGCAACGGCATCGTCAATAGAGTGCTGTGAAGAAAATTCAGACGGCAGCAAAAATACACGAACATTTTCACTGCCAAGTGCTTGCACTGTCAACGCCAACACCACTGCCGAATCCAATCCGCCGGAAAGTCCGAGTGTGGCGGTTTTGAAATTTCGTTTTGCACAAAAATCTTTTAATGCTAATACCAAGGCGTTGTGGGTTAGGGCAATTTTGTTGAATGGTTGGTTTGTAGAGACGTAGCGTGCTACGTCTCCTCCTCCGAATTGCGGCACAGAGACGTAGCACGCTACGTCTCTACACGGTACGTCAAAAATTTTACATTCCTCCTCAAAATAAGGCAACATTTCTTCCATTTTCCCTTCCGCCGAAAACACCGCCGAAGCACCTTCAAAAACTGCCGAAACTTCGCCGCCTACGCAATTACCATATATAATAGGTGTAGAAATTTCTTTGGCAATCTGCGCTAATTGCGTGTGAATTTCATTGTTTCCGCAAAAAGCCTGCGAAGAAAGTACAACGACACAGTCAGCATGTTTGCAATGTTGTTTGATGTGCTGATTTTCAATGTCATTAGCAAAAATGGCGGCAATATTCAAATTATTACTGTGCAAATACTTCAACTCCGAATTTTCGGTAAAATACAATTGTTCGTCCCACTCAATGTAATTTTTGTGGAACAATTGTTCAATTTGTCCGTTGCGTAGGCACACAGCGGAGTTGTATAGTTTGCCATTTTCTACCACAGGACAACCAACAATCGCAGTAATATTAGTACATTCACGAGCAATTTTTTGTAATTCTTCGTTGCATTGTGCAATGAAATCGTTGCGCAACAATAAATCATACGGAAGTGTACCGCAAACGCTTAATTCCGAGAAAATTACAAGTTCACAACCTTCGTTTTTTGCTTGGTGTATGCGGGCAATTATTTTCTCACAATTTTTGACAATGCTGCCATTTGTATAGTTTAATTGGGCGATTGATATTTTCATTATTTCAGTGTAATTTCTATTATCGGATTACTATATGTTGCTAATTCTTTCAACTCTCGCGCTATACGCTCATTCCACTCTATTTGCTTTTCTTTATTGCGGTGGTGGTCGGTTTCTTTGTCATATAATTTTTGCTGTGCTTCGAGTTTTGAAAACGTTTGCGAATATATTTTGTTGATTTTTTCTTGAATGTTTTTGTGTGTAAACGTACCTTCTTGTATAGATTTTCTAAGTTTTCGTGCATGTATTTCGGCTATATCAAAATGACCTTGCTCATGCTTTAAAAGTTCTTCTGATTTACTTCCATTCTTAACCCAAGATTTTTTTGGTATCATAAAAGTTGCCGTATTTATATTTACAGTATTTCCCTCCGACTGTAAATTCAAACTAAGGTTATAGTAAATCCAAGCCGCACCTTGACTACTTTGAGGAGCTTTCATTTTAAAATCGTCCCAAGTGAGAGGGCGGTCTTTGCTCCAAATAATTGTATCGTCATTTTTTTCCTGCGATGGTGGCAGAAAAGAATACAATATCAATAAGCTAAGAGAGGCAAAAATAGTAAGTATTGTTTTCATTGTTTGTTTTTATTTTAAATTTCATTTTTTGTCTTGAATTCTATGGTTAATCCAAATTATTTCGTGGTGGCGGCTTGGCGTAGTGGCGGCTTCCACTGAACTTCCTGCGGGGTACAAACTTTCAAATTCGCACTGCCGTTTCTGCGGGCTTCTGCCGCCATTACGCCAAACCGCTCGT
>WQTX01000131.1 GCA_009786075.1 Bacteroidota bacterium
CGCCGGTCGCCGCCATCCGAAGACGCGCTGCCCCGCAACTTGCATGTGTTAAGCCTGCCGCTAGCGTTCATCCTGAGCCAGGATCAAACTCTTCGTTGTAAAAATTTGTTTTAGTTGACAAGTGGACGAGTTAACAAGTTGACAAGGAAATTCCTCAAAAACTCGTTTACTGATAACTTGTAAACTTCTGTTGTCTTTCACAAAAAGTATGTACTCTATTTTTAACGCTTTTAAACCCATTTCATGGTTATCTCAAAAATAAATTTTGAAATTCAACCTTATATTTTTTCAATGAACTTTTCAGTTTCCCAAGCATATAATTCCTCTCGAATTATTCATCAAGTGTGTTACTCGATTTTTGGGATTGCAAAAGTGCACTCTTTTTTTTGATTGACCAAATTTTTTAACAAGTTTTTCACGAGCTTTCATAATTTTTTTGTAATTCACTCATTTTCAATAGGGATTTCTGAAAAATGATTTCAAGTTGAGTTACAAATGTTTTTGTCATACTCAATTCAGTCTTTTGATAAATTCGCTGAAATGTACTATTTTCTCTTTGTTTTCCTTATTAAACAGCAAATGTTCAAAATCTTTGGATTTATGCATTAAATCTACTTTTTCTATTGTTTCTATTAGTTTTGTTTTTAGCTCCGGTAGATTATGAATGTTCTGTTTTTGAGAAAGATAATCGTAATTTGGTTTCGTTTGCGACAATAGAAACAGGGCATCGTAAAAATCGCGTCCTTTTGCTCGTGAAAGTAATGCCGACAATTTCATTGCACAAAGTACATCACAGGGCGGAACAGGAAATGAAATAAAAAAACCACAACTATTAATATTCGCCATTTGGGGTACATATTCAAATTCTTGATTTTGACTTTCAAGTTTAATCAAAAATCGTTCTTCCTTGTATGCCGACAATCCTAATTCAAACAGCAGTTCGGGAAAATAAATTCGTGAACGAAATGCTGTTAATTTTTCGTTTTGCTTTTCTCTCGTTTCGGCTCGTATGCCGCTCCGTTGTAAAAAAGTCAAAACCAATTGCGACATTTCTGTGAAATCTTCGGCAGAAAAATTCTTACAATCAAAATCCAAATCTTCTGAAAATCGGTCAATTCCTTTCACTAAACGTAAATTTGTGCCACCTATAAATGTAATTTTTTTTACAAATTTTGAGGTGGCTAAAAAATCTAAAATCATCAGCTGAATATATTCCTTCACGATATATTTTTTATGTGCAGGATTTTCTCTGATTTGTGGCGGGAAATAATTTTGTATTTGTTCTAAATTTAGCATAAATCGTACATTTTTAAAAGTAAATCAACTCTCTTTCTTACTATTTTTGACTGAAACCGTTCTGTAAATTCGTTTAAACGCTCTACGTCCAAATCCTCTTGCATAAATTCTTCGTCAAAACGTAATTCTCTGATTTCTTGTTCATTGTTATACAATGGGTAAAGATACAACAAGTCTAAAATTGCTTTTTCAGGAGTGGCAAAAAACAAACTGTGTTTGTTCAAAAACGTTTTTTGTTCATGCCCGAACATCAATTCCGGCAAAATTTGCTGATACGAAAATGAACCGAAAATATTCTCAAAATTTGCCTTTTTTAACGAACTCACGGCAGTTGTCTGCACTATTGCTTCCGGAATAATACCATAAAATGCCAATGCAGAATGCAAACTGATATACGAAGGACTATACATTTTGTTCGATACAAAATGCTGAATATTAGGTATTTTTAAATATTCCGGAAAACTATACCACGAATTACGCAGTTTTACAAGTAAATTTTGCTTTGTCCAACGAGTAAGATTGTTTTTCTCAAAATCGGGTTGCCACGCATAAACTTGATTGACATTGAAACACACCAAGTCATAAAATTGATTTCGTAATTGCCAAAAGTTCATTTTTCACTTCTAATTTTCCGCAAAAATACATAAAAAAAGAATTAAAAACAAATTCTGTTCAAAAAATCAAGCCATTGTTTTCACGCAACCATTACCCTTCACCCCCTACCTCAACAACTGCTCCAAATACTGCTCCAAAGCCGCCCCTCGCACATTTTTCGCAATAATTTTCCCGTTTTGGTCTATTAATATGGTAAAAGGAATGGAACTTACGCCAAACTGAGCGGCATATTCCTGTGTGGCATCGAACACATTGCCTGCCCATGGCAAATTCAGCACATTGACTGCTTGCAGCCACGCATCTTTTGTGCGGTCTATCGACACGGAATATATATCGAAACCTTTGGCGTGATAGTTAGTGTAGGCTTGTTTTAGGTTTGGAATTTCTGCCCGGCAGGGACCACACCAACTTGCCCAAAAATCGAGCAACACCACCTTGCCGCGCAATGACGATAAGGCGATGATTTTGCCGTTTCGGTCGGCTAATTTAATATCGGGAATTTCGCTGCCTTCTTTCAAGAAAAATCGGGCGGCAACCTGTTTGTAAAAATCCTGCACAAGAAAATTATCGGGGTATTTGGCATGCAATTGTTTTATAAGATTTTCGTATACATCGGGGTATTCGTCAATGTTTACCATGTTTATTAATCCCAAAGTAGTGAGCGATGCAGGATTTTTTTCGATAAACGAAATAATATCGCTCACTCGCTGTTGTTCCAAAGCAGCAAGTTCAGCTTGTTTTGCTTGCACGGCTTGTGCGTGCGCTTGCGTTTGCTGCACATTTTTGAGCCATTGCTCGCTTTCGGGCGAACCGCTTACGGTGTAATTTTGTCCAAAAGTATTATAATCGGCTTGTAGCTTTACTTTTTCGCCCGGCTTGAGCACAAGTATAATTGCATTGTTCCGGTTGAAATAGAGCTGCGCAAATTCCGGTTTTGCCAATTTTTGACTGTACGAAAATTCGCCTTTTGCATCAACTTTTATAGCGGTTTCTTTTGCGTTGTTGTCGGTTAAAATTATCAGTTTAAGCGAATCGGTTCCGGAATAATTAGTAACTTTGCCGCTGATTGATACGTTTTGGGCGCAGGCGCAGAGCGATAGTGCTATAAAAATGGTGCAGAGAATGTGTTTCATGTTTTTGATTATTTGTTGATTTGCTTATTTGGTTATTTGTTTTATCTCGTGTCTTGTTCCTCGTATCTTGTTCCTTGTATCTCGTATCTAAAAACCTTGTATCTAAAAAAGTTTGGAAAAATACAAAAATATTCTGAATATAGAAGAAATTTCATCGACGAATGTGTATTTATTTTCGTTGTTGAAGGAAAAGCGGCTGCCGGAAATTTCGGTGGTAAGTGCCGAATTTCAAACCGCAGGCAAAGGACAGCGCGGTAACTCGTGGCATTCGGAGCGGGGCAAAAATTTATTGTTTTCACACGTAGTTTTTCCGCAACAACTTGCAGCGACCGAACAATTTATACTTTCACAAATTGTGTCGCTTGCCTTGTGCAAAACCTTGCAATCATACGGAATAGATGCCTGCATAAAATGGGCAAACGATATTTATGTGGGCGACCGTAAAATTGCCGGTGTGTTGATTGAAACGCAATTGAGCGGAGATTTTGTGTCAACCGCAGTTGTGGGCATTGGTTTGAACGTTAATCAAATAGATTTTCCGGATTTTTTGCCAAATCCTACGTCTATGGCTCTTTGCGCGCACAAAGAATTTGATAAAAATGAGGTTTTGCAGCAATATTTGCAAAACTTCGAGAGCTATTTTGCACAACTTTCGGAGCGAGAAAAAATTCACAGAGAATATACGACATTATTATATAGGTATAAAACACCTGCCCGTTTTGCCGATGCCGGCGGCGAATTTGAAGGCACTATTATAAATGTAGAACCAAGCGGAAAACTTGTTATTCACCACGAAAATGGAAATCTTTGTTCTTATTATTTTAAAGAAGTGAGGTTTGTAATATGCCAATACGACAATATGCCAATGTGTTAATGAAATGTATTAATTTTCTAATTGACTTATTAGCATATTTTCACATTGGCATATTAAAATATTGGCACATTATAATTGTTTTCCTATCTTTACAAAAAAATATGAATTATGGAACACCAAGACGGAACTTTCAACAGTCATTTAACCGAAATGAAAGGAATTGACGTGCAAGAAATTGTGAATACTTCGGCAGTTGAACGTTTTAAAAACATCAAACGTTCACGAAAAACGCTTTCTACGCAGGATTATGTTGCAGGCATTCGCCGTGGCGATATAAGTATTCTCAGCCAAGCAATTACGCTTGTTGAAAGCAGTTTGCCGGAACATAAAAACATAGCGCAGGAAATTATTCAAGGTTGCCTGCCCTATTCGGGCAATTCTATTCGTATAGGAATTACGGGCGTACCGGGGGCGGGCAAAAGTACCTTTATAGAATCCTTCGGCGTGATTGCCACCGCTGCCGGACATAAACTCGCCGTGTTGGCAATTGACCCCAGCAGCGAACGCACGCAGGGCAGTATTTTGGGCGACAAAACCCGTATGGAGCAACTTTCGATTGACCCAAATGCGTATATTCGTCCTTCGCCGTCGGCAGGCTCGTTGGGCGGCGTGGCGCGCAAAACACGGGAAACAATTGTTTTGTGCGAAGCTGCCGGTTTCGACGTTATTTTTATAGAAACGGTAGGAGTAGGACAATCGGAAACCGCCGTTCATTCAATGGTTGATTTCTTTTTGCTGCTTATGCTTGCCGGTGCCGGCGACCAATTGCAAGGCATCAAACGGGGAATTATGGAAATGGCTGACAGCATTGCCATTACCAAAGCCGACGGCGCAAACGAGCATAAAGCCTCCATGGCAAGTGCCGAATATCGCTCGGCGTTGCAATTATTTCCCAAGCCTGCATCGGGCATGAAACCCGAAGTGTTTGTGTGTTCAGCTATTGAAAACAAAGGTTTGCAAGTGATTTTTGAACATATAAAAGATTATATTGCCGCCTGCAAAAGCAACGGATTTTACGAAGCAAAACGCAAAGAACAAGCCTCATATTGGTTGTACGAAACCATTGACGAACAATTGCATTATGATTTTTTCAATAATCCAGCAGTGGCGCAATCGTTGAAACAATTTGAAAAAGACGTTGTGAACGGGAAAATGACTTCGTTTGCGGCGGCGTTTGCTTTGTTGGATTTGTACAAAATTTCAGACTAATAGACATAAGACTTTTAGACATAAGACAATGAAAACTGTAGCGTATTTTATCCTTTTATTGTTTGTTGGTTTGTTTGTCAATATTTTTCTTTTTTCGATAAGTTTTTTTACTTTATTTGCTTACGATGAAGGACAATTGGAAATGAATTGGTTTGTTAAATTATGTGAATTTTTAATAACTATTTATTATTTTCCATTACTATTGAATGAACAAGGTTGGGGTAATTATTGGTTATATGTAGGTTTCAATCAAATCATTATTTCAACAATTTTATCAATCTTGGTAATTTTGATAATCTCGAAAAAATCGTGGTTCCCTTAGATTTGGCAACCGAAATTTTTATATAGTAGTTAGGTTGATTTTTTACTTTTGTTGTATTAAAGAAAAAATTAACCGGAAACC
>WQTX01000132.1 GCA_009786075.1 Bacteroidota bacterium
TAAGTAATTTTTCAATCTTCGTGTCTTCATGCCGTCGTGTCTTCGTGTTCATTTTTTGCGCGCAAGCGCGTTTTTTTAGAGTAAACACGAAGGCACGAAGATAGAAAGACATGAAGAATATTTTCTTAACTAAACGACATTGGTTATATTTTTTCGATTTGTTCAATCGTTAAACCGGTAGTATTAGCAATTATATCTATTGCAACTCCTGCTGCTTTTAGATTTTTGGCGATTTGGATTGCTTTTTTATATTCGCCATCCATAAAAGCTGTTTTTATTTCGCCGTTTTTAATGCGAGTTATCTTTATTTCATTCTCATACCGCCATTTTTCTTCGTCACTAAGATTATCGTACACCAACACTTTACGTGCTTGGTCTAAACCTTGTGCAGTAAAATCATCTTTTATTTTGTTATTTTTTAAGTAATACATCCATTCATCGAGTGTATCTTTGGCAACATCGTTAAAATTTTGTACTTTCAAAATATAGTATTCGGGAAATAAATCAGCGATTGTGTTTTTATTGTACACACTGCGTTGCTTTTCGCTCAATTGCAATTCTTCGTGGGTGTGCAATCCCACAAAATTGGTACTGCCGTGATATATGTAATCGTCGCCTTTTCCCAAATCGAAATACACAATATTTACAGAATACACTTTGCGAATATTTTCATAATCTTCGCCCATACTGATGTATTCCGTAATGGATTTACTCACGCCATAAAGCATTCTATGAAAATAAGAACTGTAACTATAAAATTGCAATTCTATGATAATAAGTTCTTGCGTATCGTTTTCTACCAATAAATCCACTTTATTAAATTTATCATCTTCGTGTTGCTGGTTGCTTTCGCTTTCAACAATACTTTTTACAACGATTTTACGGCGAAGCAGTTCGCTTAAAAAGCCTTCCAATACGCCGAAATTGGCTTTGTTGCACAGTAAACGCTTCAATGCCCAATCAAAAGAAATCATACTGCGAGTTGCCATAGTAGTAGTTTTTAATTTTTTACAAAAATAATGTTTTTTACAGGATTATTTCAAAATAGCCCACAAATTTTACGTTTGGGCTGTTTCAAACACAAAAAAACTCCTAAATACATATCACAGAGATATATAATTAGGAGCAAATATTATAATAAATCCTAAAACTTATGCCTCTGCAATTACAGACACATACGATTTATTGTTTACTTTCTTTTTGAATGTAACCGTACCATTTACAAGAGCAAATAAAGTATGGTCTTTACCGATACCAACATTTTCGCCCGGCATGTGAACTGTTCCACGCTGACGCACTAAAATATTACCTGCTTTTGCAACTTGACCGCCAAAAAGTTTTACGCCAAGACGTTTACTTTCCGAATCTCTACCGTTTTTTGAGCTACCGACCCCTTTCTTATGTGCCATGATAGTATATTTTTTAAAATTATGCTTTAATAGTTTCTATTTGAATTTGTGTCAACGACGGACGGAATCCGTTTTTCACACGATAGCCTTTTCTGCGTTTCTTTTTGAAAATGATAATTTTATCGCCTTTCAAATGTGTTAAAACTTTCGCTGAAACGCTTGCTCCCGCAACGTTTGGCGTTCCTACCGATACTTTTCCGTCGGCATCAATTAAAAGTACCGAATCAAAATTGATTGATTCGCCTTCATTATCTTTAAGACGGTTTACAAAAATCTTGTCGTCTTGTGCAACTTTAAATTGCTGTCCTGCTATTTCTACTATTGCGTACATTGTATTATATTTAATTTGCCCTTTAAAAAGGACTGCAAATGTACAAAAGTTTCTATACGTAGCAAGTAATTTTTAAAAAATAATGCTAATTTTGTGCAGATTTTTAATTTTAAATACATTTACATCATGCGAAATATTGTAATTATCAGCAGTTTATGCTTTTTGTTTGCCTGTTCGGGAAATTTAGAGAAACGTATTACGTTGACACACCCCGACGGAAGTAAGGCAGTTGTGGCATACGTTAATAAAAATGACACTTTGGCACACCCCGCAAAAATCGTTCGTTTTTACATGAATAGTGAAAAACAAGAAGAAACCTATTACAATGTAAAAGGCGAACGACACGGAAAACACACCGTGTGGTTTATGAGCGGCGATAAAATGCTCGAAGAAAATTTTGAAAACGGCGAACTGCACGGCAAAGCTACCTATTGGGGCGAAAGCGGCAAAAAAACTCACGAAGCGCATTACACACACGGCGAAGCAAGCGGCACATGGCGTTTTTTCGACAAAGAAGGGCGTTTGCAATCAGAAAAAAAGTTTGAATAAGTACAAGATACGAGTAAACAAGTTGACGAGAATATTATTAATTATTAATTGTTAATTATATAACTATAAAAAATGTCAGTTGCTGAAATCACACAAAATACAAAAAAAACCTTATTTTCATTTGAAATTTTACCGCCGCTCAAAGGCAAAGGTTTGGAATCAATTTACAACACCATCAATCCGTTGATGGAGTTCAATCCACAGTTTATTACTATTACTTCGCATCGCGAAGTGTACGATGCCAACAATAATCGAGTGCGCCGCCGTCCCGGAACGGTTGCTGTGGCTGCGGTTGTTGCGCAAAAATATAGTATTCCCGTAGTTCCTCATATTTTATGCGGAGGATTTTCCCGCAAAGAAACCGAATACGTATTAATTGACCTCAATTTTTTGGGTATTACCGATATTTTTGCCCTGCGAGGCGATTCTATAAAACACGGTGAGCCTTACAAAGCCGAGCCGGACGGAAACACCTACGCTCGTGATTTGTTGTTGCAAATCAATGATATGAATAAAGGGAAATATCTTGATGACGAAAATTTTGGCGCATCACTTGCTACAAATTTCTCGTGTGGAGTAGCCGGTTACCCCGAAAAACACTATGCCGCCGCTGACTTAGATACCGATATTGCCCACTTGAAAGCAAAAGTTGATGCAGGTGCACAATATATTATTACTCAAATGTTTTTTGAGAATGCGCATTATTTCAATTTCGTGGAAAAATGTCGTGCGCAAGGCATTACCGTTCCTATTGTACCCGGCATAAAACCAATTGGTTTCAAAAATCAAGTTGATGTGTTGCCGCGATTGTTTCATTTGGAATTGCCGCAAGATTTGCAAAACGCTTTGCGAAATTGCGAAACCGACGAAGCCGCCAAACAAGTGGGAACGGAATGGGCAATTATGCAATCAAAAGAATTGGTGGCGCATAACGTGCCATTGTTACACTTATATACATATAGTTCGGCGCAGCAATGTGTTGATATTTTAAAAGCTTCTTTTTAGGGAATAGGAATTAGGAAACAAGGATTAACACCTATTTTCTACCTCCTAATCCCTATTACCTATTACCTAATCCCTATTACCTATGATTTCCCTCTCAAATCTCGCCGTACGTTTTGGCGGCTACACTTTGTTTGAAAATATTTCGGTGCTTATAACCGAACGTGATAAAATTGGTCTTGTGGGGCGCAATGGCGCAGGTAAATCAACTTTACTCAAAATTATTGCCGGACACGATGAACCTTCGGAAGGCACTGTAATTGTTCCCGACGGTTGCAAAATCGGCTATTTGCCGCAGCAAATGAAAATTTCCGACGGTAAAACTGTATTAGACGAAGCCCGTTCGGCATTTGACGACATAAATGCTCGCACGCAAGAATTAGAGAATTTACAAAACGAATTAGCCGAACGCGCTGATTATGAAAGTGATGCATACATGAAACTAATTCATCGTATGAGCGAAATTTCCGATTACTTACACTTACACAATAGTAGCAACATAGACGGCGAAATTGAACAAATGCTTACCGGACTTGGTTTTGTACGCACGGATTTCAACCGCCCCACTGCCGAATTTAGCGGTGGCTGGCGTATGCGTATTGAGCTTGCAAAAATTTTGTTAAAACAACCGCAAGTGCTTTTACTCGACGAGCCAACAAATCACTTAGATATTGTGTCAATCGAATGGCTCGAAAATTTTCTTATGAATTACAAAGGCGCCATTATTCTAATTTCGCACGACAGGCGGTTTTTAGATGCAATTACAAAAAAAACGTTTGAAATAAGTCTTAATAAATTAACCTCCTACCCCGCTCCATACAGCGAATATTTGGTATTGAAAGAAGAACGCTACGAACAACAATTGGCTGCCTACGAAAATCAGCAAAAAATGATTGCCGACACCGAACAGTTTATCGAGCGATTTCGTTACAAAGCAACAAAATCGGTGCAAGTGCAAAGCCGTATAAAACAGCTTGATAAAATTGAACGTTTGGAAATTGAGAAAAAAGACACCGGTGCATTTAAAATTTCCTTTCCACCATCGCCACGAGCCGGAACGATAGTGTTTAAAACCACCGATTTAGAGAAAAAATACGGCGAAAAAACCATTCTTGCCGATGTAAATTTTTGTATAGAACGAGGCAATAAAATTGCGCTTGTGGGCAAAAACGGCGAAGGAAAATCGACATTTATAAAATGTGTATTGAACGAAACCGCCTATTCTGGCGAAATTCAGTTGGGACACAATGTGCGCATTGGTTATTTTGCACAAAATCAAGATGAAATACTCAACGAAGATTTGACCGTATTTGAAACGCTTGACGCCATTGCCGTGGGCGATATTCGCACCAAAGTACGTGATATTTTGGGCGCATTTTATTTTAGCGGCGAAGATGTTGACAAAAAAGTGCGGGTGCTTTCGGGTGGCGAACGCAACAGGTTGGCAATGGCAAAATTAATGTTAGAACCATACAATTTACTTATTCTCGATGAGCCGACGAACCATTTAGACATTGCCTCGAAAGCCGTACTAAAACAAGCATTGCAGAAATACAACGGTACGCTTATTTTGGTTTCGCACGACCGTGATTTTTTAGATGGTTTGACAACCCATATTTTTGAAGTGAAACAAACAAAAGTGCGTGAAGTTATTGGCGATTTACATTCGTATTTACAGCAATTGCATACGGAAGTTTTGACTGCTCCTAAACCGGTCATTTCGGCTTCTGAACAAGGTACAGACGTAGCGCGCTGTACAGACGTAGCGCGCTACGTCTCTACAACAACACAAAAACAAAATTACGAACAGAAAAAAGAGCGAGAGCGAGAACAGCGCAAACTACAAACTGCGCTCAAAAAAATAGAAGAACGAGTGCAAGAACTTGAAAATCAACTACACGAATTGAACACCTATTTTATAGAAGCCGCCGGCAGTATTACTCCCGATGATTACAAACGCCACGCCGCTTTGCAAGACGAGCTTGATGAGGCTATGGCGGAATGGGAGAAAATTGCAGCGGAATTGGAGTAAAATAAAAGGAGGCTGTCCTAAAAGTCAAATGATTTTTCCAATTGCTTACAATTTGTAAGCGACAGCGCAAAAGGTGCAGAGCACCGAAAATATTTGTAGGATTTAAT
>WQTX01000133.1 GCA_009786075.1 Bacteroidota bacterium
ATCAACTTATGAAGTTTTGCAAGAGGAGTAAGTTTGCTTCCCAAAGTTCCCAAAGAAAAGCCGTAAGCGCTCATCGACAAATTATATTTGAATGCCTCGCCTGCTATTTCGGTCTTGTTTTTAAAATTACCGTAAATGCACCCTTTGCTCAATCCTGTGGCATCAATAATGTCGGAAAGCGAAGTGCCAACATAGCCTTTTTTGTTAAAAATGGGAGCAGCTTTTTCGATAATGAATTGCCTTGTTTTTTCGGATTTACTGTATGTCGTTTTTTCTTTCATGTAGCAAAAATAAACCAATTGGTTTTATTTGCCAAGTAAAAAGAATAATTTATTCTGCTCTATTATCGCACCGCACAACAATATCACTTGGTTTTATCTTTTTATCAATTCGCCATCGACTGAAAAATAAATTGCATTTCGACTATCAACAGTAATTATAGCCTTGCAAGCTCCAAAAGCATTGTAGCCAATTTTTTTTACACTTGCCGGAATGCTAACCAAAGATAGTTTGGAACATCCCCAAAAAGCGTAACCATCAATATCGGTAACACCTTCGGGAATAGTAATCGAAGTAAGTCCGCTATCTCCAAAAGCATTATTCCCAATACGTGTAACACTACGTGGAAGCGCAATTGAATCAAGAGATGTACAACCAGAAAATACATCATTCCAAATAATTGTTACTCCTTCGGGAATGATAATTGAAGTAAGATTGTTGCAGCCAGAAAAAGCAAATGCTCCAATATTTGTTACTCCTTGTGGAATAGAAATCGAAGAAAGTCCGCTACAATTGTGAAATGCGTAGTCTACAATGCTTGTTACACCTTCGGGAATAACATACGCTCCTGTTTTTGTGCGAGGAAAGTGAATGAGCGATGTTTTATTTTTGTTGAACAACACGCCGTTTTCCGAAGAATAGTGTTCGTTGCCGCTTTCTACGGTAATTGCCGCAAGCGACAAACATTCGGAAAAAGCACTCGAAGCAATTTGCGTTACATTTGCCGGAATGGTAATCGCGGCAAGGTCGTAGCATTTATAAAAAGCATTTTTTCCAATTGTTTTCACAGTTTGGGGAATTGTAACCGCCGTAAGTTCATTGCACAATTTGAAAGCATCTTCACCAATGCTTGTAACAGTGTAGGTTTGACCGCCATACTGCACCGTACTTGGAATCACAATATTCCCAATATACCGGAAACCGCTGTAACCATACGTTACCTCAGCACCCTTGCTCGAAAAGTTGTAGTAAATACCTTTTACGCATGGCGCAACTGTAAATTGCCAATGAGAGTGATTTTTATACGCGTAATCCTCATCGTGGTCGTGTCCTCTTTGAGCGTAGGCGATTGTTGATACACAAAGTAGTGTAAAGAGTAGTGTTTTTTTCATGTGAATTTGGATAAAGTTTATTGTTTTGTTCTATCCAAATTTCGTGCCGTGTTGTTCTATTTAAATTGAAAAAGTGCAACATTTGTTACAGTAGTAATGAAAAACATTAATTATTTTTGCAAAAAATAATCGTGTGATATTGTTGAGGAACAAATGAAAATGAAAGTAAATAAATCGACAATTCCGTCAGGTAGTCTAACCAAAAATTATCTGCCGACAGACTATTCAGATGTGTACGCCTGTGTAACAGATAGCGGAAAAGAGATGAGTCCTGACGACATTATGGTCAGTTTTTGGACAGACTTTCCCCGATGGATAAATACACTTTTCAAACTGCGTAATTTTCTTGTAAAACTTGTCGGACTGAAAGGTGCTGAAAACGACAATGTGAAAGAATTAGAGGAATGTATTCGCACAGGTAAAACATACGATTTTGTGTCTGTTCCTGCAAAGAGTGCTAATGAAACTGTTTTGTTGTTGTCTGACCGGCATTTGGACGCTTATCTATCCGTCTATATCGAACACCAAACTATTTCGGTAATTACATTAGTGAAATTCAAGAACAAACTTGGTCGTGCTTATTTTTTCGTTATCCGCCCTTTTCACGGTCTTATTGCAAAATCTTTACTCAAGCGGGCTGTTAAAAGAAATTGTTTTGTATTTTTGTCTCATAATTATATAAACTATGATACAAAAAGTACGGGTGCGTTTTGCGCCAAGCCCCACGGGAGCTTTACATATAGGCGGCGTGCGCACCGCATTGTTCAATTTTTTATTTGCCCGCAAGCATGGCGGCGATTTTTTGCTGCGCATTGAAGATACCGACCAAACACGATTTGTGCGCAATGCCGAAAATTATATTGTAGAATCGCTTGCATGGTGCGGACTTACGATTGACGAAGGAATTGGCGCAAAAACCGAAGGTGCATTTGGACCTTACCGCCAAAGCGAACGCAAGGAAATGTACAAAGAATATGCTTACCGTTTGATAGATTCGGGCAACGCATATTTTGCATTTGACACTGCCGAAGAACTTGCAGCACTACGCACACAAGGCGAAGAAGCAAAACAGCCTTTTGTGTATAACTATCAATCACGCAAGAGTTTAGTTAACTCTTTGACACTTTCGGCGGAAGAAGTTGAAAAACGATTGGCAGCAAACGAGGCGTTTGTAATTCGTTTCAAAATGCCCGAAAATTTTGATGTGGAATTGCACGATTTAATTCGCGGCGAAGTTCACTATAATACTAATGAATTAGACGACAAGGTTTTATATAAGTCTGACGGCATGCCAACTTATCATTTGGCAAATGTGGTTGACGATTACTTAATGAAAATTACACACGTAATTCGTGGCGAAGAATGGCTTTCGAGTATGCCTTTGCACGTATTATTATATAAAGCCTTTGGCTGGAATGCCGAAATGCCCGAATTTGCGCATTTGCCGCTAATTTTAAAACCGCAAGGGCAAGGAAAATTAAGCAAACGCGATGGCGATAAATTCGGTTTTCCGGTATTTCCGCTCAATTGGACGGGCGACGAAGGCGAAACCGCCAACGGTTACCGTGAATGGGGATTTTTGCCCGAAGCCTTTGTGAATATGTTGGCTCTTTTGGGCTGGAATCCCGGCACAGAACAGGAAATTTTTACAATGGACGAATTAATTCAGGCATTTTCACTCGAACGAGTGGGAAAATCAGGCGCAAAATTCGACTTAGAAAAAACAAAATGGTTCAATCAACAATGGTTGCACAAAACCTCATCGAAAGAATTGGCACCGTTTTTATTGCCGTTGGTTGAACAAAACGCTTGCGCGGCAACGCTCGAATACTGCGAAAAAGTGTGCGACCTTGTAAAAGAACGAGCCGTGTTGCTCCCCGATTTGTGGACAGTTTCGGAATATTTTTTCAAAGCCCCCGAAAGTTACGATGAAAAAATCGTAAAAAAACGGTGGACTGCCGAAGTGCCCGGATTATTAGAAAAATTATGCTCATTATTTGAAAATGCTCAAAATTTCACATCGGTGGCGTTAGAAGAAGAAGTGAAAAATTTCATTCAAACAAACTCGCTCAATATGGGACAGATTTTCAATTGTTTACGTTTGGCATTGGTTGGCAGCGGCACGGGAGCGCATTTGTTCGATATTGTGGAAATGATTGGGAGAGATGAAACAGTTAAACGTATACGCATGGCAATTGCCACAATAATTATTTAATAACCTAATAATATTACGGTGCTATGCACCTTACAAAAAATGGACATTAATAACTACAAATATTATGGCACTCTGTGCCTTGCAATACATTAGCTGCGTAGCAGTATAATATTTGTAGTTTACAATGAAATTCAATAAAACAAAAGGTGCATAGCACCGTAATATCAAACTTGTAACTATGGAAAAACATCAATACGAAGAACATTTGGTTCAATTGGCAAACAACGGCAAATACGACGAATTGCTTGCCCTTGCCAAAAAATTGGTAGAAGAACACCCTGTGTGGCACATTGCGTGGCACTATTTGGCGGTTGCTCACGGTTTACGTGGCAATCACGAAAAGGCAATTTCGTATTTTATTAAAGTACTTGAAATCAAACATCAGTCAACCAAAGCCTTGTATGGTTTGAGTGTTTCGTTTCATGCTCTTAAAATGTATAACGAGGCGATTTCGTGTCTGCTTAAACATCAGGAAATCAACGGGAAAGAATACAAAATTTCGTATGGTTTGGGATTAAATTATATTGAAATTGATGAAATAGAAAAAGCAATAGATGCTTTGTCGCAAGCATTGGAATTGAACCCCGAAAGCGAGGAAACGCTCTGTTGTTTAGCCGATTGCTACCGTTTGTGCGGAAAATACCCCAACGCAATTTCATTGTACGAACGTTCTCACACAATTAACCGCTGCAACGCAAGCGTAACGCACAATATTGCAGTGTGTTACAAACGTTTGAACGATATAGAAAACGCAATAGAATATTACAAAAAATCGTTGGAAATAAATCCTGCGTTTATTCGTTCGGTGCGTAATATGGCGGAAATTTATATGGAAATTGGGCAAGAAAAAGAGGCGAAAAAACTTGTAGTACAAGCATTTGCCGAACAACCCGAATCCACTGAAATCCAAGAATTATTTGATAAATTGAATAATTTATAAACTTATAGACTTGCAAACTTTTTAACTTTTAGCAATGCAAACAATCTTAGAAATCCTAAAACTAACCATTCCGGGTGTAATCGTATTTTTTACGGCATTTTACCTAATTAAAATGTTTATGAAAAACGAAAGCGACAAACGTAGCGATGAACTACGAGCGCACAATCAAAAAATTACAACACCTATAAAAGTGCAGGCTTACGAGCGTTTGGTGCTTTTTTTGGAACGCATTAATCCCGAATCGCTATTGTTGCGCACCCAAACGCCTGCAATGCAAGCCGGACAATTGCACAACGACCTGCTTGTAACCGTGCGAGCCGAATTTGAACATAATCTTTCGCAGCAAATTTACGTTTCGCCACAGTGTTGGCTTGCCGTAAAACGTGCAAAAGAAACGCTCATTACAATTATTAACGAGGAGGCGACAAAAATAGCGGCAAGTGCACCGGCACACACATTGAGCACCGCAATTCTTACTCGTATGGTAACGCAGAAAAATCCGATATCGATAGCTATTGATGCTTTGAAAATTGAGGCGCAGGGGTTTATATAAAAGCCCCCTAAATCCCCCTCAGGGGGACTTGCCGAAGCGCAGAAAACAGCTAAACAAATAAACTCAACGGGGGGACAAATTGGACAAGAGAATGTTAAAGAAATTTCAATTTATACAAGGGTAGGTACAATTTGTACCCACCCTTGAAATGATTACTCTTTATGAAAAAAACAATAACAAAATAACACGTATTTTCCTTCTCCTCCCCTTGAGGGGGAGGTCGGGAGGGGGCTTTCTATGAACATCTC
>WQTX01000134.1 GCA_009786075.1 Bacteroidota bacterium
CTCCGCTCAACGACCGGCTCGGTGGCTGAGCGGAGCCGAAGCCACTTTTATACAATTCTTCGTTAAGCGCAAAATTCGCAAGCGACACATTGGGGCGAGCAACAAGCGCGCTTATTTTCATAGATTGCTTAATTGGCGCAGAGCCTAAACCTTCAAGTATCGGATTTGCCTGTTCCTGCGTTATGTTAGTTGAAGAAACATAATCAATGATTGCATCAACGGTTTGGTATTTGTTTTCAAATACTCGGCGGCGGTATTCATCAACCAAACCAAGTTCTATGCCTTTGGGCGTTAAGCGGTAGTCGGCATTATCTTGACGGAGCAAAATACGAAATTCTGCTCGTGAGGTAAACATTCTATACGGCTCGTTTACGCCTTTGCTTACCAAATCGTCAATCAATACGCCAATGTATGCCTCATCGCGTTTGAGCACAAATGGCTCGCAATTGTTTATTTTTCGGTGGGCATTAATTCCGGCAATCAAACCTTGCGCTGCTGCTTCTTCGTAACCGGTAGTGCCGTTGATTTGTCCGGCAAAAAACAGGTTTTCAATTGCTTTTGTTTCAAGCGAAATGTGTAATTGTGTTGGTTGGAAAAAATCGTACTCTATGGCATAACCCGGTCGGTAAATTTTACAGTGTTCCAATCCGGGAACTAATTGCAAAGCCGCATATTGCACCTCAGCCGGTAAGGACGACGAAAATCCATTCACATAATATTCGTGCGTATGCGCTCCTTCGGGTTCAAGGAATAATTGATGTTGCTCTTTGTCGGCAAAGGTTACCAATTTTGTTTCAATACTCGGACAATAGCGCGGGCCCAAACTTTGAATTGTGCCGTTGTACATGGGCGAATCGTCGAAACCGGTTTTTAGCATTTCGTGTACGGCAGCATTGGTGTAAGTCATAAAACAACTTAACTGCGGCAATTCATTTTTTACATTCGGCAGATACGAAAAGCCTCGCAAATCTTTGTCGCCCGGTTGTTCTACGCATTTTGTAAAATCTATCGTCCGTCCGTCAATACGGGCAGGCGTACCGGTTTTCATTCTATCGACTTCAAAACCGAAATCACGCAACTGGTCGGAAAGCTGGTACGACGCCGGCTCGCCTATTCTACCGCCGGCAAACGATGTTCGCCCGACGTGTAGCAAACCATTCAAAAAAGTTCCGTTAGTAAGAATTACCGTGCGTGCGTGAATATCTATGCCAAGCATTGTGCGCACGCCCACTACCCTATTTTGTTCAAATAATAAAGCGGTAACGGAATCTTGCCACATATCAAGGTTTTGCGTATTTTCCAAAATTTCACGCCATTTTTGCACAAACACAAATTTATCTGCCTGTGAACGAGGACTCCACATTGCCGCTCCTTTCGATTTATTGAGCATACGAAATTGAATAGACGACATATCGGTAACCACGCCCATATAACCGCCAAGCGCATCAATTTCACGCACAATTTGCCCTTTGGCAATGCCGCCCACCGCCGGATTACACGACATTGCCGCCATTTTGGTCATATCCATAGTGATGAGCAAGGTCTTTGACCCCAAACGGGCAGTGGCAGCGGCGGCTTCGCAACCGGCGTGTCCTCCGCCTACAACAATTGTGTCGTATGTTTGTAACATTTTTATTTTTAGATGATTCTGTTATTCATCGTTTAGCCATTCGTTTAACCGGATTTCTGCTTGTATGAATAATATTTATAATTTTAATCGTATCATTATCAATACGATACGTAATAACAAAAGGAAATTTTTGCAAAATAATTTCTCTATAATGTACATCGTTCAAAAATCTATTTTGCGCATTGGAATAAGGGAAAAAGGCTACTGTATCTATTTTTTTTATGATTTGAAGATGCAGATTGACCATTGTAACAGCACCCCAATATTGAAGAGTATAATCTAATGCTGCTTGCAAATTTTTTTCATACTTTGCAGATATTTTGATAGAAAAAACAGGTTTTTCTTTATCTATTGCAATCTTGCGGTCAACCATTGGTTCATATTTTTTTTATGGTCTTCAAAACTAATAAAGCCCGATTTTTCTGCTGCCATCATTTCGTTGCGATATTCTTCCAATGTTATGGTAGAGCATTCTGCATCAGGATTTACCCAATCAATTACCCGTTCTTTTGGTTTGTTTAATACTGCTGTTGCCATAATTGTAATCGTTAATTATTGCAAATATAAATGATTTTTATTCGTAATGCAATTCTTCTAATTTTGTTTTTTCTCAATTTCTTCCTGTATAATTTTCCTAAGCATTTCAATATCAACAACATTGGTATTATGTTGCGTGTTGATATAACCACTTTGTGTTGATTGTGCTTGAAATATAATATTAAAAATATTGGTTGTGTTGAGCAATGTTGATAAGTCCACTTCCAATATATCGGCAATTTGCTGTAAACGGTCAATTTTTAAAACAGTCAAACCTTGTTCAATTTTGACATACGCCGGTTGAGAAATACCCAATTCTTGCGCCATATACTCCTGCGTAAAAGCTTTTAATTCGCGTATTTGTTTGATATTTCGCGCAATATCATTCGTTGTTGATTTAATTTCCTGTTTCATTGACGTAAAAGTTATAAATTATATGCAAAAGTAATAAATTATTCAAATAATCTTGTTTTAATTAGTATAAATTTTCGTTCATTCGTAAAATGAAGTTTTTTAACTTAAAGGTCTGTGTAAAGGGCGGACATTAAAATAATTTTTAAAATGGAAAAGAAATTCAAAGTGGGTGATAAGGTTAAACTCAAATCAGGAATACCCGAGATGACAGTAACAGGTTATTTTCAACAAAAAAAATATGTTGGCGAAGGAAGAATGCTCGATACAATATATATGGAAACAACAAAAGTCAATGTTGTTTATTTTGACAATGCAGGCAAAGAACAAAAAGGGTGTTTTGAAGAAGATGCCTTGGAGTTATTATCGTAAATAAGAGCACGTTATGAAAAGAAATATTTTAATTTTTTGCATTGTAGCCTTGTTTTCGGCACAATCTTTTTCACAAACTATACCGATAACAACTACATATTATTCTAAAACTGACAATGGAGGGATAGGTAGAGATAAAAGAACTTTCTATCATCTTTCAAATGGAAAAATGCGTGTGGTTGATGAGCATTATGGAACAACAACAATGAATAGTGGTACATTAGAATTAATCAAGACTGGTTTTACTGAAAACGGACATTATTTTGAAAGTTTTAGCGAAAGCTATAATGACCTTGTTAAGAACGGAAATAGAATGGTGTTGTATAAAATTTATTACGATAAAAAAGGAGGTAAAATTCTACTTATCACTGAATTTAAAACAAATGGCAATAACCTCCAAATGACAGAATTTTATACAAACGATGGGATTGAAACATTTGAATAAAAATAGATTTATTACATTAAAAATCAATATATTATGAAAAAAACAAACAGAATTTTAGCAATCTTTGCCATAATAGCAATGGGATTTATTTTTAGCAGTGCAACACCAAACATTTCGTCTTATTGTGACGGTTGGGAAGATGGTTATTGTGAAGGTTGGAAAGATGTAAAGGGGCAATTTGCCATTTGTCCCATACCCCCAATATGTCCTATTCCAGAAATTAATTGTGATGGTGGTAACCAAAATAATTATCGTTGCGGGTACAATAGAGGTTTTAAACAAGGTATGCGAGATGCCAGCAAACAGCGATATTGAGAAAGAACAAAGATTGCTTTTTTTGTGCTCTTGCTTTTTCAAGAAAAAAGAGTATTTTTGTAAAAAAACATACTAACCTTGCCGCTATGAGAATGCAAGAAACAAAACCCGATTGGGTAACAGACAAACAATGGAACGCAGTGCCTTATTTAACACATTGGGAAACACAGAGAAAAGGTGCGGAATATATCGCACAATCGAAGCCGCAAACCTCGCAGGAAGTATCAATATTGTTTTCGATGTTGAGGAACTCGAAGAATTGGAAGCAAGAGGCATAAATCCCCATTGGGATAAAACCTTGTTCCGCAAAGAGTTAGCAAAGCAAGCCAAAGAAAACGGAGTTTGGCTCGATAAGTCGTATTTGAACGACAAAGAATTAAAACACGACCAGAAAATGCGAGGAACATCGGAAAATGATGTGTATCTCAATGCCGACGGTAAAACTCTTACCAAAGTAAACAATTTGTCATACGTTATAGGGACAAGACACGACCGAAATCTCAACGCTTTTATAGACAGATTGAGTGCTCACAACGAATTATTTCCCAGCGTAGCCTACACAATCAAAGGATTTATGTATAACAAAAGCGGCTATACGTCTATGGTTATGGAGCAATCTTTGATTGATGCGGAGCGCAATGCAACACTCGAAGAAATCAGCAAATTTTTAACCAACATTGGCTTTGAATTTGGCGGAGTAAGAAGTTGGAGCAACGGACACACAATTTGGAGCAATGGTGTTTACGAATTGTTCGATGCCCGTCCGGCTAATGTATTGGTAGGGAAAGACGATATTTTATATTTCGTTGATACTATACCTCATTCGGTTGCATATATGGAAAGAACTGATAAATACTGATTTTCCTTTTTCGTCATTACTGCCCGTTGCTCATCAGTAGCATCTTCATAACCGCATAAATGCAACACACCATGAATAATAATGCGTTGCAATTCTTGCAAACCACTCACATTCAATCCTTTGGCATTTTCTTTCACACGCTCCATACTGATGTAAATATCGCTCGCAATGGCGGTTTCGGAATAATCGAAAGTAATAATATCGGTATAATAATCGTGTTGCAAATAGTTTTTATTGATAGTCAATAAAAATTCATCGCTGCACGCAATGAAATTGATATAGTCAAGCGGTTTTTTGCTTTCGCTTGCTATAATATGCTGTATCAATGCTTTACACTGTATTCGTTTGAGCGTTGACGGGAATTTTAGGTCTTCGGCACAGAAAGAAATTGTCATTGTGATAAATGGTAAATAATCAATAAAAATTTACCAAAAATAATACAAAATAGTTTTATACTATTTTAAAATCTTGATAATCTCAAAAATCTTGTAAAAATCGTGGTTCCCTTAGATTTGGCAACCGAAATTTTTATATAGTAGTTAGGTTGATTTTTTACTTTTGTTGTATTAAAGAAAAAATTAACCGGAAACC
>WQTX01000135.1 GCA_009786075.1 Bacteroidota bacterium
TTTCATCATACGTAAAAGCGCCATACCGATAACTGCTGCCGGATAAGTTGCAGCGATGGTCATACCGGCTTTCAAACCGATATAAGCGTTAGCGGCGCCTAAAATCACCGACAAAACCAAGCCAATGAGTAACGCTTTAAGCGTGAACTCAGCCATGTTCGTGCCCGCCGGAACGAACGGAACAAATTTTTTGTTTTCTTCCATAGTAAATTTTTTATTAAATTATTTTTTGTTAATACTGTAATTATTTAGCAATTCTTTCGAGCCATTTTACCATAGAAAGCATAACGGTCATAGAAAGCGTTAACGCTGCCACAAACACGCACCATGCTGCCCAAAGTGGCAGGTTCATGTACAACATACCACCGAAGAACAAGAAGAAATTTCCAAGTCCTGCTGCAGTAAGCCAACAACCTTGCATTAAACCTTGATATTGCGGAGGCGACACTTTCGAAACGAACGAAATTCCAAGCGGACTGATGAAAAGTTCGGCAATAGTAAGTGTGAAGTAGGTACCAATCAACAAAAACGGTGTTACACGTGCTGCGTGGTCTAAGCCACCCATTGCTGCTCTTTCTGCTGCATCCGGCAAACCAATTGAGCCAAGCGCCATGATACCAAATGCTGCGGCAGCAACACCCATACCGATAGCAATTTTTTTCGGAGTCGAAGGCTCTTTGCCCCTTGCTTTTAACCAACCGAAAAGACCAATAATAATAGGGGTTAAAAATACGACAAATAATGGATTAAATGTTTGGAACACTTCCGCACCTTCAAGCGTTGTAAAGCCAAGGTTGACGGTGATCATTTGTGTATATTCGTTAGCAAATAAAGTTAAAACAACACCGCTTTGCTGGAACGAGAACCAAAAGAAGAGTACTACGCCAAAAACAGCAAATAAAGCATACAAGCGTTGTTTCACTTCTTTAATATCCATTTCTGTAATGTTGCCATCTCCCACTTTTATTGCAGCTTTTGTTGCCGGATCGGGCAATCTTTTTTTGTTTACCAAGAAGATTATTAACGAAATAAACATGGCAATAATGGCTACTCCAAACGCATAGTGATAACCGGTGGTAAAAACATTTAAATATTCACGCGCAAATGTTGTCAAAACTTCAGGATCTGTTGTAGTAACACCAAGTTGTGTTGATGCAAGGCTTTCGAAACGAGCAAAAGCATCAGAGCCAACTTCTAAAGAACCTTTTAGCCATTTATTACACAATGCCGGCAAGTCATTACTAAACGAAAAACCATTGGCTTGCACCCACAAATTGCGCACCAATACGGCAATAATAGGCGAAAACATGGCGCCAACATTAATAAACATATAGAAAAGTTGGAATCCCGAATCGCGTTTATCGGCATATTTCGGATTATCGTACAACTGTCCTACAACTGCCTGTAAATTACCTTTGAACAATCCGTTACCAAATGCAATAGCAAATAGTCCGAAACAAGTAATAGTGAGAACAACCGGCATGTTTTGTACCGGCGTTTTCGTGGGTATTGCAAGCAGCAAGTAGCCAATAGACATTAGAACAAGCCCCATCGTAATAGTGGGTTTGTACTTTTTAGTTTTGTCGGCAATTTTACCACCTACCAACGAAAGTCCGTAGATAAGTGCATAAAAAACGGAATAAATAATCATTCCTTGTGTACCTTCAAACCCGAATTTGGTGTTCAAAAACAACAACAAAATCGCAATCATAACATAAAAGCCGAAACGTTCGCCCATATTTGCAAGCGATGCGGCTAATAAACCTTTTGGATGATTTTTTAGCATAATTTTTTAAATTTCAAGATAAATAATTTTTATTAATAACATTTTTTTAACCCATTAAAGAAACTTTTCAATTTTCATTACTAATTCCGGTTTTTTAATAAGTCCTACGTGAACGTCTTTTACCTCTCCGCCTTTTAAGAACACTAACATTGGGATGTTGCGCACGCCAAATTTCATGGCAATATCATTGTTGGCATCAGTATCGCATTTACCGATAATGGCTCTACCTTCATACTCGGCAGCCACTTCGTCAATAATGGGAGCTAATGCCAAACATGGTCCGCACCACTGTGCCCAGAAGTCAATTACTACTAATTTGTCGCCTGCTACAAGCGCATCGAAATTTAAATTGTCAATGTTTAAAGCCATATGTAAACTGTTATTTTATGTTAAATTCGGAGCGGCGAATATACGATTTTTTCGCTAATAACAGATTGAAACCGGCTATATTTTTACTTTTTCTTATCCATAAATAATCTATCTTACACAAAATAAAGTATTTTTGCCCATTAAAAAACGTATATGTTAAAAATAAAAACACTACGTTCTCTTTCTATTTTCTGGGCTCTATTTATTGGAATCGGTGCACTTTGGGGTAGCATTTGGAAAAAAACCAGATTCTAACCTAAAATCCTTCTCTCCTTTTTCCATTTCCCTCTATTAACCCCCAATTATCTATATACATCGCATGTCCCATCAATTTTTCCGCACTTTCCCAATCCTTTTGTTCTAAATATTTTCGAATAAGCGTTGAGCGAACTTCAAATTCGTCTATTTTAAACTCTTTTGTCATAACAAGTTCAATGTTTTTTTCTTTACAAAGAGATGTTAATGTGCCTGAATTTCCTTCTCTTTGTTTTCCAAAATGATGATTGGGTCCCATAAAGATTGCTTTCACATTTATTTTTGAAAAAATAAATGTTGAAAAAAAATCAATAGCTGTTTTTTGTGAAAATGTTTTTGAAAAAGGGATCACAAAAACCATGTCTATTCCAAATTTTTCAAAAAGCGCTATTTTTTGTTCAAAAGTATTAATTAAAAAAAAGTTCGGGTTGGTCTGCAATACCTCTTGCGGATGAGGGTCGAAAGTAATAACCACACTCTTACAACTATTTTGATGTGCATAATTATTAACTTGCTGCAACAATGATTGGTGTCCCAAATGTACACCATCGAAAGAACCTATCGTAATGACGGAAGGTTCGGTGATTTGTTGCCTATTATTATGATGTATGAGTTGCATTAATTTAAAGATTTAAAATTTAAAGAACGAAATTCCTCACTGCGCTCGGAATGGCACAGTCTATTATTTTTCGTAAAAAAACAGATCCGTCATTCCAACTAGGCGAAGCGAAAGAGGAATCTCATTCAAAATATCGCACCGCGTTAGCAAAAATATCCTGCGTTTTATTTCCATAAATATTTTTATACAAATTCTCCCCTTTTCGTTCACTATGTCCCATTTTGCCCAAAATTTTTCCGCAGGGAGAAATAATCCCTTCAATGGCAAAATTAGAACCGTTGGGATTGTGTTGCGGATCCATACTCGGATTCCCTTCAAAATCACAATACTGAAATGCAATTTGTCCGTTTTCAAATAACTGTTTGGCAAGTTCATCGCTCACTACAAATTTTCCTTCACCGTGGCTGATGGCAATTTGATGTATTTCTCCTATTTTAAACGAAGTTAACCAAGGTGAATTTATACTTGAGATTACCGTTTTTGTAATTTGCGAAACATGGCGATTACTATCGTTTTTAAACAGTGTGGGCGATTTTGGAGTTACCTCGCCGATTTTTGCAAAAGGCAACAATCCCGATTTTACTAGCGCCTGAAAACCATTGCAAATACCGAGAATCAGTCCGTTGCGGGACAACAACCCCACGATGGAGGTTTTAATATCATTATTATTCAAAACATTCGCAATAAACTTTCCGCTTCCGTCGGGTTCGTCACCAGCGCTAAAACCGCCGCTAAGCGCCAAAATATCAGCTTTTTCAATCCACGAAGCAAGTTCTTCAATAGAATCGATGATTTCTGTTTCATTTAAATTGCGAAAAACAAAAGTTTGAGTGTTTGCACCGGCTTCTTCAAAAGCGCGCGCCGTGTCGTAATCGCAATTTGTACCCGGAAAGACGGGAAGAATTACTAAAGGTTTTTTCATATTTTCTATAACTGTTTGTTGGGGCGCAAAATTATCCTTTTTCATGTAACGGAAACTTTTCTATTTTTGCCCAGTAAATAAAAAATGTTTTTAGTATGGCTGAAAAAAACACTCCTATTCCGGAACACATTGTAAATAAAATTGTTGCCGAAAGTGGCATTAAAGAAGTGGGAAAAGCTTCTATCAGAGAAATTAAAAAATTGATTAACGACATTGAAGCGGCAAGTAATACGCCATTTATTCGTATGGAGATGGGGATTCCCGGATTACCTGCTTGTGAAATTGGTATAAACGCTCAGATTGAAGCACTTAAAAACGGATGCGCCGCCATTTATCCCGATATTGACGGCATACCGGATTTGAAAAAAGAGATGTCGCGCTTTGTGAAAAACTTCTTGGATCTAAATGTTGCTCCCGAAGGTTGTATTCCCACCGTAGGCTCCATGATGGGTGGATTTGCATGTTTTATGACCATGGTTCGAGCGCGTAAAGAAAAAGATACCACGCTATTTATTGATCCGGGGTTCCCTGTGCAAAAACAACAACACAAAGTGCTGGGATTTAAATATGAGACTTTTGACGTTTATAACTATCGCGGAGATAAAATGCGCGAAAAGTTGATTAGCTATTTAGAAAAGGGACATATTCATTCTATTGTTTATTCCAATCCTAACAATCCGTCATGGATTTGCTTTACCGAGAATGAGTTGAAAATTATCGGTGAATTGGCTACACAATACGATGTTTGTGTGATTGAAGATTTAGCATATTTTGGAATGGATTTTCGCAAAGATATTTCGCATCCGGGCGAGCCACCGTTTCAACCCACAGTGGGAAAATACACCGAAAACTATGCTTTGCTTATTTCAAGCTCAAAATCATTTAGTTATGCCGGTGAAAGAATAGGGATGTTAATACTTTCTAACTATTTATACAATAGAGACTTCCCTGATTTAGTTCCTTATTTCGGCACCCCGAAATTTGGCCGTGCTATTATTTACGGCACAGTATATGCCATCAGCTCCGGCACTTCACACTCGGCGCAATATGGCTTGGCAGCTATTTTAAAGGCTTGCAATGATGGCAAATACAATTTCTTAAATGATGTTAAAATCTATGCCG
>WQTX01000136.1 GCA_009786075.1 Bacteroidota bacterium
CTGCAATTATCTCAATAAAAAAATAAGCCTCGATAAAAAGGCTTATTTGAAGTGTATTTTTGCTATTTAAACAAAATTTTGCACGGTTGTGCAACGGCTACCCTCGTTGTAGGCTGGCCTCTTCGTCGTCTGAAATACTCCGTCGAAATGCTTGTCATCACTACATTTATTTAATTTTAAAACTATCCATAATTTCTGTCCCCACAGTAATGTAACTGTCAAATTGTTCTATTCTCGTAGTCAAGGTTAAAACGTATGCTTTTTCACTCTTGATTGTGAAATGCTGTTTCCATTTAAGGTTAAAAATTCCTTGTTTCCCAGTATAGATTAGTTCGTGAAATTCGGAATTGTCTTTTATAAATCTTTTACTTTCAATTAATTTTCCATCAGTTATAAGGGTTTTAATCTGATTTTCTGATACATTAACAAAGTCATCAAGAGAAATGTTTAGCCCTTTCAAGTCTTGAATTAACAAATTAACATTTTCTCTAAATATATCATTAGGAGTGGTTTGCTTCGAGAAAAGTATAAAACTCGTTCCCATCTGTCCTGATGTGTTTAATTCAAAACCATCATCTGGATATTGCACTACGTAATTACTTTGCTCCAATGTTTTCCAATCATTCTGAACATTTTTTTGTCTTGTTTGTCCGCAAGCACCAATGAACATAATTGCTATAACAGCAAAACAAAATATTTTCTCTCTATTTATCAGGCTTTTCGCACTCGCCACGTTTTTGAAATGGTCTCTGGCTCCCATTACTCTGTCGAAATTACTGTACTGTACCATAACTATTTATTTTTTAGATTATTACTGAATTATTTAACTTTTACTTTTACTCTGTCGTTTTCGGTCTTTGTTTACTACATTGTCAAGTTGTACTCTCTTTTCGAGGCGATACTTTCTCGACGACGTCTTCGCGGCTTGCCTACAACGTAGAAGCGGCTTTATGAAGGCGGGGGCTCACTAAGGTTCGAGCGGGCTACACACTTGATTATCAGCACAAAAGTTCGGGCGGACATACACCCCCGCTTTCATAAAACCGCCCGTTATGTGTAGTGCATTTTTCCTTTTCGTTTTCCCTTATTTCCCTTATTGTCAGTCAAATAACTATTTCCAAAGTGGCTCGTTTTGCCAATTATTGAAAAATCCAAGTTTGTAAATCGGGATATTCGGATTACTGTTGAATAACGCAAGGAGTTTGTTTTTGATTTCGTTGTTTGGATTTATGGCGTTGCAAAGATAGACCATTGTAGAAATGACAACAAACATTTTTTTCTCTTGTACAGGTGTTATACCAAATTGCAACCATTGATTACGCGGATTTCGGGGTAAGATAGGGCGTTTCAAAATGTCGCGCCCGAATACTCGTGAATGGTGGGCAATCACGTTGCGTAAAAAGGAAATTGCGGCTAACCAACTTGATAATTCGTTGTGCATATCCAATCCAAACTCGTTGGCAATGATTGACTTTTGCGGCAGTTGGTGTTTCAAATTGCTGTATATTTTTGAAAGTGTGCCGAAAGTTACCACTTCAAACATTAACCAAGCATCGGGATTATCGTTAGGGTGTTTCCTGCAAAATTCTTTTGCAAAACTCTCGCCATTTCTTGCAAATTCTGTCTGCAAATCTGTTACGCAATCTTGGTGTTTGGTTTTGTCCATTACTATATTGTCGTCCAAATACCACAGTCCGCCGTATGCCTGCGACAAATGATAAATCAGTTTGGTACGCAAAGCAATTTCTATCAATTCAATGGCATCAAACAATATAAGTCGCAACTGACGGTCGAAATTATAACGAGCAATAACATCTTCAAAGTAGGAATTGGGGGCAAAAATATGATTTACTCGGTCGGTTTGCATATCCCACCAATAACTTTTCAGGCGGAAATAACTGATATGCCCCAAATAGAAAGCCGCTGTTTGCTCGTCTTTCATCAACATTCCCCGCGTTTTGAGCAACGCGATTTGTTCTGTTATTGTTCTTGATGCCTTATTTACAGCCATTTATGAAAAAATATAACCCGCTGGCAGTTCTAACGGTATGCGCAGCGGGTGTTGTTATCTTTAACGAGGGCAGTGCCCATTTGTTAGCAAATTTTCTGACCGCAAAGATACAACTTGTTTTTGAATTGACAAAATAAAAAACAAAAAAACAGCAATAATTTTACCTTATCACTGTTTTTTATTGATTATATGCAGAAAAATCACATTCCGCCTCCAACCGAATTTAATAGATTTGGGATAACATCTTTGTATGTTTTCAGTAAGCGGTCGTATTTAATCCAACCGTCATCGCCACTGCCTTTTTTTCTTTTCTCAAAAGAAATACGAACCTTGTATTGACGTTCTCCTGTTGCATAACTTGGGGCAATTTCCAATGTAGTTCGCACATCGGATGCTTTATATGGCGTTATTGCAGGGAATGTCTTTATCCAACCTGAACTTTTATCAGTTTTTTCAATCGCTTCAAAATTTTCCCTAACAATACTCATAATGCGTAACCATACTTCATCTTCTGTAAGTCCTTGACGAACTGTTATTGGTACCCACCTGTTAGCGTATTGAGTGGCAGTTTCTCCTCCGATAGAATTTTCAAACGCCTCATCTACATCTAACTGATATGTTATGGTTTGTTCCGTATTGCTCCTTAAAAGGTAATAAGATACTGTTTCATAACCGACAGCAGAAAATGTGAGTAACACTTTATCTCTATTTTCAAAAGACACATCATATTTGCCCTTACCCAGCAATTCATTATTTACATAAATTTCGGCATTAGCAGGAATTACCACTACTGTTTTAAAATATTCTCTATTACCATATTGAGCATTTACATTAACACAAAAAGCAATTATGGCTGACAATATTAAAATTAATTTTTTCATCATTACATTCCTCCTCCAACGGAATTTAATAGATTAGGAATAACGTCTTTGTATATTTTCATCAAGCGGTCATATTTAACCCAACCTTCGTCGCCACTGCCTTTTTTTCTTTTCTCAAAAGAAAGCCGTACTTTGTATTTGAGAGTGCCTGTTGAATAATCAGGAGCAATTTCTAATACTGTTCTCACGTCAGAAGCCTTATATGGCGTTATCGCAGGAAATGTTTTTATCCAACCTGAACTTTTATCTGTTTTTTCCATTTGCTCAAAATTTTCCCTGACAATACTTATCATTCGCATCCATACTTCATCTTCATTAAGACCTTGCCGAACTGTTATCGGTACCCATTTGTTAGCATATTGAGCGGCAGTTTCTCCTCCGATAGAATTTTCATACGCTTCATCTACATCTAACGTATATGTTACTGTTTGCTCCGTATTGCTTTTCAAAAGGGTATAAGTCGCTTCTTCAAAACCGATACATTTAAAAGTGAGTATCACTTTATCCCTATTTTCAAAGGATACATCATATTTACCCTTACTAACCTTTTCATTATTTACAAAAATATCGGCTTCAGCAGGAATTACCACTACTGTTTTTATTGGTTTTCGTTGCAATGTAAAACTCTTTGAGTTATCTGATTTATATACTTTTACTGTTTGGCTGTAATAATTTGGTGCTTCCAATGTAAGTTCGAAATATGAATTAGACGCATCGTCTTCGTCAAAACTCAAAGTACAACTACCCGTTCCTGCCTTGTTCCCATTTTTGTACAAAATATTAGCATTTGATGGAGTTACAGAAACATTTACATTCGTATTTACTTTTTTTGCTAATGTGAAATTCCGAGAATAATCTGATTTGTAAACATTTACCGTTTGTGTCCTATAGCCAGAGGCTTGCAATGTGAGTTGGTAACGCGCATCTTTTTTATCTTTACAATCAAAGTGCAAATTACAAGTACCTGTACCTGCTTTTTTTCCATTACTGTAAAGAATATCAGCATTCGACGGTGTAACTGAAACTTTTACATCTTTTGTGTTAAAATTTGGCATTAAGACACAGCAACTTTGCATAAATGCACCGAAAATCAGCAATAACGTAGCAGTCATCAAAAAATTTCTCTTACTCGTTAGGCTTTTCGGACACGCCGCGTTTGAATGGTCTCTGCCTCCATTGCACCGTAGTGCTGTGTTTTTAATTTTCTGATACATAACAATTTAATTTTTAAAATGAATATTATTTGATAATTTATTTTCTTGTAAATTTGGCAATAAAAAAGACCGTGAACTCTACCTATTTAGTGTTCAAGGTCTTCCACAACCTACAATCTATTTTTTAGGACTAAGTTCACGGTTGTACGTGAACGTCGTCGCTACATCAATAGATTGTTGGTTTCTTATTGTGGAAGTTTAGAACACCAAATTAAGCAATAACGTAATATGTCTGTTTTTGTGCTTGTTAGCACTGTTTTTTTGTTTATATCATACGCAATAAAATTCGCTTATAATTCAAGTTGCAAAATTACACTTTTTTAGGGATTATTTTTTAAAAATGAAGAAAATATTTGTAAACGTGTAAAATTGTCCGATTTTTCGGTTTTGTCAAATTGAGCAAAATTATCTTTAACTTTATGCCACCCGCTTGTCGGGTGGTGGGTGGGCATAGCCGAAAAATGGCGCAGCCCATTTTTGGGCGTGGGGTTGGCGGTGCGGTGTGAGCGTAGCGAACACGGCAAAAGCCAACTTTTCTGAATTTAAAAAAAATTGTCGGCAAGTAAAAGTGTCCGATTACTCCGAGTTGTCAGGTTGCGCAAAACTTTCCCTTATTTTCTTCAAGTCCGCACTGCTGCTCGGTTGCGCGCGCATTACACATAACGTGGTGGCGGCTTCACGCAGGCGGGGGGTCCACAAAGGTTCGGGCGGGCGATAAACTTCCAAATCCCCACAAAACTGTCGGCGGACATACACCCCCGCTTGCGTGAAACCGCTCGTGTCTGTTGCACAACTCGCCAAATATACGATAAAAATTTTTTAAATTATTGATATTCATTTGTTTATATCA
>WQTX01000137.1 GCA_009786075.1 Bacteroidota bacterium
TTTTTGTTATTAATATTACGGTGCTACGCACCTTACGTTTACTATCATTGTTTTTACTACCAATATCTCGGTGCTCTGCACCTTTGCTTTCGATTTGAAAGTTCTAAAATTGATAATTTAACTTTTAGGACAGCCTCTTCAGTTTATAAGCTAAGCAAATACTCCATATGCTGCGCAATATGCGGGTAAGGCGAAAATGAATACCCAAAGTCTCGCTCAATATCAGAAACATCAAACATAATTGGTTTATCGCTCCAACCGAGGTCTTTTATGGTAATGTACGATTGAGAATTACACAATTGTTTTGCCGTAAGCGCAACATCTAACCACGATGTAAAACAATTCGACAATCCAAAATAGGTGTGTTTGTTGAACGAAGAATTAAGCACAGCAGTATAAATTTTTGCCAAATCGCCAGCCCAAATAAACTGTGTTCCATCGTTTTTTACAAGTTCAATATCTTTGCCTTGTTTTATGTTTTTTGCAATATCGTGAAAACGGCGGTCGGGTTGAGTGTATGCGCCGTTTAGCACAGGATTGCCGAACGTGTAACCCGGACGCACCACATTTACCCGCATTCCGGTGGCGCCGGTAATTCCCCACAGGAAATTTTCGGTGGCGGCTTTGGTCGCGCCGTAGTAGGAATGAGGGTCGTGTTTGCAACGAGTGGTTACGTGGCAACCGCCTGCAAGTATTTCGGGCGAAGGATTACCATATACGCTATCGTTAGCAGCGGTGGACGATGTGTAAATAAAATGCGAAACGCCATATTTTGCACATTCCGATGCTAAATATATTGAAGCAGCGGTGTCGCTCATAAGCATATCGTACGCCGATTTGTCGTTGTAATTGAGTGCAACATGTATGCACGCATCAAACGATTGATTTTGAAGTAATTGTGTTATTTTTTCATAATCAGTCATGCCAATTTCGAGCACTTGTACATTGGGAATTGTGTGAAATGCAGGAACTTTATTGGCATTGCGAGCCAATATTGTAACAGTGTGATTTTCAGAAAGTAATTGCATGGCAACGTATGAGCCGATGAAGCCGGTGCCGCCGGTGAGAAGTATGTTCATGTTTTTAGTGATTAGTGGTTAGTTATTAGGAAATATGCCAATGTGATAATATGCCAATTTGCCAATGTATCAAAATGCGTTAATTATTTAATTTTCTAATTGTTTAATTTGTTTTATTGGCACATTGATTTATTGTCGTATTGGCAAATTGAACAGCCGCCCACTTATTCTCAACTTTACACGATTGATATCTCAAACCAAATTGCGCAGTTTTTTCAAGTAAAAATTCAATATCGTGTTCATAAAATCCGCTCAATACAAGCTGTCCGTTGGGTTTAAGTGCTTTTGCAAGATAGTGCATATTGTGTGCAAGTATATTGCGGTTGATGTTTGCCAAAACAATATCGAATGTTTTTCCTTCCAAAAGTGATAAATCGCCTTGTTCAATGGTAAGGTTTTCAGCATTGTTGCGAACTTTGTTTTCGAGCGTGTTTTCGTAACACAGAGGGTCGTAATCGAAGGCGTAGGCTGATTGTGCACCCACTTGCAGGGCTGCAATTGCCAAAACGCCCGTTCCGCAACCGCAATCGGCAACGGTTTTGCCGGTAAAATCAAGGTCGAGCATAGTTTGCAACACCAAACTTGTGGTTTCATGATGTCCCGTGCCAAACGACATTTTTGGCTCAATTTCAATTATATAGCGAAATTTTTGTTCATTTTCAATTGTGTGAAATGGTGCTTTTATCAGTATCGAAGAATTTATTTCTACCGGCTCAAATTGTGCTTCCCATTCAGCATTCCAATTAACGGTTTCGAGTTCGGTAATTGTGTATTTTAGTTCGCCTAAATGTTCTTCAATAGTTTCAATAAGTTCCGTAAGTGCTTGTTGGTCAAAATCATTTTTTTGTATATACGCTTTGTAACTGCGATTTTCTTCGTTGCTAAAACTTTCAAATCCTATTTCGGCAAGTTGCGCCGTAAGAATTTCGCCGGCAAAGGGAATTTTTCCTTGTAGGTTGGTTGAAAATTCTAAATAATCCAATTTTTTAGTGGTTAATGGTTAGTGATTAGTGGTTAATAAAATGTGCCAATGTGATAATATGCCAATATGTTAATGAATAAATGTTTTAATTATTTAATTTGGTACATTGGTATATTGTCGTATTGGCATATTATTCTGTCATTCGCACCCTGCAAGGTCCCGCAATTGAGTTGAACAACATATCGCCATTGGCAAAATATTGCAAAGTTGCAAATGCGGCATTGCCATAATTGTTTTTACCAAACAAACTGCGATGCACAATTTTTCCGTTATTCCAATCAAGTCCGGTAACTTCCCAGCCGCTTTCGGGGTAAAAGCCATTGACACACACAATATTCGATGTGGTGCTCACTGCCGGTTTCATGGTGGCGGTGCTAATTGTATTATTTGCAAATATTGATTTGAATTTTTTCGTATCGTCCTGCCATTCAAAACGTTCGCAGCCTTGCGCCGATGGTTTTATTACGGTAGCAATGGCATCAACAATTGCATCGCCGGTGTTGGCGTAGAGGGAATTATTTGCCACAAAAACGCCGTTATTATGAATTGCCAATCCTGCTGTGAAAACAGGTTTTTCATCGGTGGCAAAACTTAGTTTTTGTTCATTGGCTATGCGTGAAGCGTTAGGCGAGGGGAGTTCGTTGCGCCAAAATGCCACAAGGTTATTTTCGCCATCAACTATAACTACCAATTTATCTTGCGAATTGTCGAAACCCATTAACGACGGTGTGCTTGCGGCTCCCGATTTACCTGTTTTATACGAAGAAGTCCATGCGCCGTCGGCAGTATTAGCACTCAATTCTTGCCCTGTCCATACCAATTTGCGCATTTGTTTGTTGGTGGCTATGTAAATTCCGTTGTTTTCGTCAATGCAAAATGAGTTGTTGCACACTTCGTTTGGCTCAAAATAATAGATTTTTGGTATTGTATCAAATGCGCGGTCAATTACGCCAATGTACGTTTGCGAAGCGAAAACCAACATACCGTCGTAGGTAATCCCCAAACCGACAATGTTGGTTGGTGTCGTTGTAAATTGCGTTAAATCAAGTAGATTGCGAAATCGAGGTCTATTAAAATCAATCAAACAAGCTACTTGTGTTCCATAGTTTATAAACACATCGGTGTTTTTATCGCATACGGCAACAGTGCCTTTATTGAGCCGCTGTTCGGGCGAATTTCCGTACGCCGAAAACACATTTTTCCGTATAGCTTCTATTGATGTGTAATTGTGTTGCAAAGCCTCGCGATGCTTATCAACGTGAAAAGCTCCGGCATCGGGAAAATTGAAAAAATTCCTTGTTGGCGCAAAATTACCTTCACTTACATTGAGGCAGGTAAAACGGTCGGTAGAAATAGCCCACATATAATTAGGATTTCCGGTAGCAATAGTTGCTACATTCACAACGCCCGAAAGTATTTGATTATCAGGCGTTAATTCGATATTAAACGTGCCGGTGGGAATAGGCGCAGCAAAGGCATTGGTGTGAGCCGAATTTACCTGCGTAGTGCCATACACATCGGCGGCAATAAACGGATTGGGTGCAGGAGTGAAATTACGGTGTTGTTCTTGATTTTCAGTAACAAGCACTTTTCTATGACCGGTTTTTTTATCGCCACCGCACGATGTTATCAAAAGCGACAAACATATATATATAGGTAGGTAAAAATGTTTCATGTAATTCTATTTTGAGACGTGCAAATTTCGACTTATTTTTTTACTTTTCCAAAAAAATAACCCCTGCAAAATTAGTGATTTTTTGCAGGGGTTGATTATTATTATTGCAATAACAATGTTATTGTTTTATTACCTTCATTTGTTTGCCGTTTATGTGAATAAAATATATGCCATTGGGCAGGTGGGAAATGTTGATTGTGTTATCGGGTCGAAAATATTCGACCCCTACGAGGCGACCGGTGTTGTCGTAAATTTCAACGGTTTGTGGTAGAGACGCAATGCATTGCGTCTCTACGCCGGAAATTGTCAATTGTCCGGTTGTTGGATTTGGGTAAATCTTGAGTTGATTATCAACAACAATATGTTCCATTCCAACCGTTCCGTCCGTCGTTTTAAAATTACCGTTAGACATTGTGAGCGCATTATTACCAGCATCGTAGGAAGTGAGCGAATAGTAATAGGTGGTTTCTTGTTCCAGATTGGAAATGGTGCACGACAGATTTGTGCTGCGCAGGATTTTGCCGTTGGCATCTAACTGGAAACGGGTGATTTCCTGTGTGCGTTTGTCGTCGCTGTAGATAATGAGTGTGTAGTTTGCAGCATCTTCCACCGCCACCCACGAAACAGTTGCCGAATTGCCCTGCGCTTGAATTTGAATGTCTTTGTCTGCATTTTCTCTTGGGGTAAAAATTGCGTAGAGCGTGCGCGCGCCCTCAACCATAAACGTATATTCGCGGTTGGCACTCACAATTTGATTATTTTCCATCCAGCCTTGAAAATCGTAACCCATGTTGCCGCTTGCAGTTAGTTTGGCGGTTTCGTCGTAATTGTATTGCAATGCGCCGCTTATAATACCGCCATACTTAGGAACAGAGAGGGCTGTAATAGTTACGGGAGCTTCTTCCTGAATGTTGTCAATATAAAATTCTTTCCAACCATCGGCAGCGGCGTATTTGTTTTTGCTGCCCATGGGAACGTGCACCACGCAGGCAAATTTATTGACACTCACGAAAGTGCTGTTGTTATAAGCCGTTGGCGGATTT
>WQTX01000138.1 GCA_009786075.1 Bacteroidota bacterium
CCCCCACCCCCCTCAGGGGGGATACCTGCCGGACGACAGCAAAGCCCCCCTGAGGGGGGGTGGGGGGCTGGGTCTGATGACGTAGTACAAGGCATTGTGGTAATGCTTCGCGGACAAAATCCGGGCGAAGTGATTAAAAATCTGAAAGAAAAAATTGATGAACTCAACGACCGTATTCTTCCCGAAAACGTCAGAATAGAGCCGTTTTTAGACAGAACCACATTGGTAGATGCCACCGTGCGCACAGTGGTAAGAAATATGCTTGAAGGAATTTTGCTTGTTTCGCTCATCGTTTTTCTTTTTCTGTACAATTGGCGCACCACGTTGATAGTTTCCTCGGTAATACCGTTGTCGTTTTTGTTTGCTATAATTATGCTGCGCATTCAGGGGTTGCCCGCAAATCTTATCTCGATGGGAGCGTTAGATTTTGGTTTGCTGTTGGAAGGTACGGTGGTTATTGTCGAAGTTATTTTTGTTGCGTTGGAAAAACTATCAAAGAAAACGGGCATAAATTTCAGCAAAGTTGCTCGTGGTGGTGCTATTAAAAACAGCGCAGGAGCTGTGGCGTCGCATATTTTCTTTGCGATGCTTATTTTGATAGTCGCTTTGTTTCCTATTTTTTCATTTCAAAAAGTTGAGGGAAAAATGTTTTCGCCACTTGCATTTACCTTGGGTTATGCTTTGTTGGGTTCGCTGATTTTATCGCTCACGTATGTGCCTGTGATGTGCAAATTGTTGCTCAACAAGCCGATTGTGGAAAAATCGAATATGGTTAGCCGTTTTCTTACAAATTCGTTGCACAAAACGTATGAATTAGCAACTCGCTACCGCAAAGGCGTAGTTGTCGGATTTCTTGTGTTGTTGGTCATTTGTGGTGTACGCTTTATGTTTTGGGGAACAGAATTTATTCCTCAAATGAACGAAGGAGCAATTTATATTCGAGCCACATTGCCCAATAGTGTGCATTTGGACGAATCAGTGCGCATTACCAAAGAAATGAAGCAAAAACTGCAAACTTTTGACGAAGTAGAATTTATACTCTCTCAAACCGGCAGACCCAATGACGGAACGGACGCTACGGGATTTTTCAATATAGAATTTCACGTGCAGCTCAAAAACGAAAAACAGTGGCGCTTCGGCTCCGCTCAGCGACCGCGCACAAAAGACGATTTGATAAAGGAAATGGAACAAACACTCGACGTTTACCCGGGCATTATTTTCGGTTTTAGCCAGCCCATTCAAGATAATGTGGAAGAATATGTGGCAGGTGTAAAAAGTTCGTTGGTTATCAAAATTTTTGGCGACGATTTATTTCAATTGGAAGACCTTGCTAACCAAACTGCTGCTGCTATTAAAGATGTTCGCGGAGTTGAGGAAGTAAATGTTTTCCGCAGTATTGGCTTGCCCGAATTGCAAATTAAATTGGAAGAAAGCCGTATGGCTCTTTACGGTGTGTCAATGGCAGATGCACAGGCGGTAATCGAAATGGCGATTGGCGGAAAAGCCGCTACCAAATTTTATGAAGGCGAACGGACTTTTGATGTAATGCTACGTTTCCAAAAAGAACACCGCGACACCGAAGATAAAATCGGCAACATTCTCATTCCCACAATGGACAAAAAATATGTTCCTTTAAAAGAAATTGCCGATATATCGTTTATCACAGGACCTACATTTATTTATCGCGAAGGCAGCAGCCGGTACATCGGTGTCGGTTTTAGTATTCGCGACCGTGATTTGGGTTCAACCATTGCCGAAGCGCAGGCACGGGTAGAGACGCAATGCATTGCGTCTCTACAGCCCGAAAACAAAATCGTGTGGGCAGGCGAATTTGAAAGTCAGCAACGCGCCACCAACCGTTTGATGATGATTGTTCCTGCCGTAATACTGCTAATTATGTTCTTGCTTTATATGAATTTCGGAACGGTAAAAGATACGCTGATTGCCGCAAGCACAATCCCTTATGCCTTTATCGGCGGATTTATTTCGCTTTGGGTTACAGGAACGGTTTTCGGTATTTCGGCGGGTGTTGGTTTTATTATACTTTTCGGTATAACATCAATAAACAGTATCTTGCTGATTGCCCTAATGAAGGAACGAATGAAACAAACCCGTAACCTGCGTTTGGCAATTGACGAAGCTGTAAGCGACCGCCTGCGCCCTATTCTGATGGTTGCCCTCATGGGTTCAATGGGCTTGCTGCCTGCCGCACTATCAACAGGAATGGGTTCGGAAATACAAAAACCATTGGCAATTATGATTGTGGGTGGTATTGTTATTTGTATGATACTTTCGTTTACTGTGTTGCCGCAGGTATTTTATTTTGTGTATCGAAAAGATAAGAGGAGAAAAGATAAATAAGACAATCACAAAAAAATATTATTCGTATTATTGCGAATTAAAATATTGTTCGTATATTTGCGAATAATTTATTGTAAATGACAAAAGAAAAATTAACAACAGAACAAGAGCAATTAGCGAAATTTGCAAAAGCATTGGGAAACCCAATTCGAGTGACAATTTTGCAGATGTTGGCAAAGCAAACCTGTTGCTATCACGGCGATATGTCCGAAATTTTGCCTATCGCAAAAAGCACCCTTTCGCAACATTTGAACGAATTGAAAGAGGCAGGATTGATACAAGGAACAATCACACCGCCAAGTGTAAAATATTGTATCAACAAAGGAAATTGGGCGTTGGCAAAACAGCAATTCAACGATTTTTTTATAATTTAACATATCTATCAAAATGAAGAAAACAACATTATTTTTAATTCTTGTCGCAATTTTCGCAGCCTGCGGACAAAGCAACAAAAAAGCGGAAACAATAGAAATTGACCCCGAAACGGTGAATGTATTTTACTTTCACGGCAAACAACGCTGTAAAACTTGCGTAGCCGTTGGCGATGTGGCGAAAAAAACCGTAGAAACGGCTTTTGAAGAAAATGAAAAAGTAATTTTTTACGAAATCAACATAAGCGAAAAAGCCAACGAAGACTTATGTGAAAAATACGAAGTAGCGTGGAATGCACTGATTATTGCCAAAGGCGAAGATTTTGTTGAAATTACCGACCAAGCCTTTGCCACAGCTGTAGAAAATCCGCAAGCGTTGGAAAATCTAATCAAAGAAGAAGTAAATAAACGATTAACAGATTGAATTATAAACCATTAAATTTACAGAAATGAAAAGAATAATCATTTTATTCGCATTGGGCATTGCCACAATGAGCGTGTATGCACAAAAAAACAGCGTTGAAGTGCTTTATTTTAAAGCACAATTGACTTGTTGCAAAGCAGCCTCTTGTAACAATTTAGAGGGGGAAGTAAAAAGTATTATCGAAAAAAACTTTGCAGGAAAAGCCGTTACTTTCAAGCAAGTTCCTTTGGCAGACGAGGCAAACAAAGCATTGGTGGAGAAATACAATGCCAAGTCGCAAACCGTAGTGTTGGTAGTAACCAAGAAAAAAACCGAAACTTCGGTTGATGTGTCCGACATTGTGCGCAGATACGCAAGAAGCGACGACAAAGCGGCTTTTGAAAAAGAATTGACCGCCAAAATTAACGAGGCTCTTAAATAATTCGTAATTGATGTATGGAATTCTTACAACAATTAGCCGATAGTTCAAACATTCCCCTGCTCACGGCGTTTATTTTGGGAATAACGACAGCGATAAGTCCTTGCCCTTTGGCAATGAACATTACCGCAACCGCCTATTTGAGCAAAGAAATTACCGATAAAAAGCGAGTTTTGTTTAACGGAATTTTCTACACACTTGGGCGAATTTTCAGTTACACAGCGTTAGCAAGTATCATTTATTTCGGTGCAAGTAAATTTTATGTTGCTCGTTGGTTTCAGCAAATTGACGGCATTTGGATTGGCGTTGCACTTGTTGTCATTGGAATTTTAATGTTCGATTTTATCAAGTTCAACATTCCATTTTTGAACAAAATCACAACTTCCGTCAGTCAAAAAAAACTCAAACGCAATTATTTGAACGCTTTTTTGTTGGGCGTTTTATTTGCGTTGGCGTTTTGTCCTTATGGTGCGGTGCTGTATTTTGGCGGACTTATTCCACTCACGCTCACAAGTTCCACAGGTTTGTTACTACCGTCTGTTTTCGCTTTTGCGACAGGTTTGCCTGTGATTGTAATTGCGTGGCTTTTAGCGTATAGCATTTCAAATATCGGGAATTTTTACAACCGAATAAAATCATTTGAAAAGTGGTTTAAGCGGATTGTTGCAGTCATTTTTATTTTAGTAGGAATTTATAACATAATCATAAGTATATGAAAATCGGAATTTTAGGTACAGGTTGCAAAAGGTGCAACGATTTGTACGAAATAGTAAAAAAAGTGGTTGAAGAAACCCAATCCACTGCCACCATTACAAAAGTGGAAGACATAATGGAAATTATGAATTACGGAGTTATGACAACGCCAGCCGTTGTGATTGACGGAAAAATAATTTCGCAGGGCAGTATTCCAAAAGAAAGCGAAATAAAAAATTGGCTTTCCGAGAATGGAAAAATAGACTTGAAAGAATTGGTAAAACAGCAATATAACGCTTTGGCGTTGGCTTCAAACGACCAACAAAAATGTTGTTGTAATCCGTTTGCACCTGCAAATCCCTCAAAAAAAGTTTATACAATAATGAGCGAGGATTACACAAAACTCAAAGGCTACGAGCCTGACGCAGATTTGGGCGTTGGTTGCGGACTTCCAACCGAATACGCAGGAATAAAAGAGGGCAATGTTGTTGTAGATTTGGG
>WQTX01000139.1 GCA_009786075.1 Bacteroidota bacterium
TGACGCTCTTTTGTTGATTTGCACTAACCCTCGAAAGAGCGTCATTGCGAACGAAGTGAAGCAATCCAGAAAATATATCATTAAATTTTACTAACTACTTATCTATTGAATATCAACTGAATATCTATCGAATATCAACCAAATATCAAAAAATAAAACTATGAATCAAAAGAAAATGATAATTTTTTCAGCCCCTTCGGGCTCAGGAAAATCTACAATTATCAATTATTTGTTGAAAAAAGGCTATCCGATAGAATTTTCAATATCGGCAACTACTCGCGAGCCGCGCGGCGAAGAAAAGCACGGCGTAGAATATTACTTTTTTTCGCTCGAAGAGTTTAAGGAAAAAATTGATGCCGGTGAATTTTTAGAATATGAAGAAGTATATGAAAACCGTTTTTACGGAACGCTCAATTCCGAGTGTGAGCGAATTTGGGCAAAAGGCAAAACAATAGTTTTTGATGTTGATGTTGCCGGCGGCATTCGCTTAAAAGAATTATTCGGCGACCGCGCATTGGCTATTTTTATACAGTTGCCTTCGTTTGAAGAATTGCGCCGCCGCTTAGAAATGCGCAATACCGAAACACCCGAAGAATTGGAAAAACGTATTGGCAAAGCAGAATTTGAATTACAATTTTCGTATATGTTCGACAACATTATTCTTAACGATGTGTTGGAAAATGCTTGCAAAGAAACAGAAGAAATTATATCGAAATTTTTGGAATAGTTCCATTAATTCTTTTTCCTTTCTTTTTGTCTTGAACACTTCGACTGCGCTCAGTGCATCGCCACGATTTTTATTTTATCAATCGGGTTACGTTTTTCATATCTTTGGGATTTAAAATTTTAATTCTATCTCTGAAATAATAAAAATCACTTGTGTTGTTTGTAATTATAATTTTACAATGACGTTTGTCAGCTAAAACAAAGTGAATATTATCTTCTACATCTTCGTTGTTTTCTTTTATACCTTGCCGTATATTTATATCTGTTAAATCAATTATAGAAAGTTCTTTGTCGAATTTTTCATCGCATTTAATAATTTCTTCACGCGAAAATTTGTGGGCGGTTAGGTTTCTTTGTTTGTAATATACTTATTGTTTGCGCTTTTGCCAACGAAGAAGTAAAAAGAATATCCTTTCGCATTTTTTCAAACACATAGTTAAGACAACGAACATCATCGGGCTGATTGGTAAAATAATTTACCAGTACGTTTGTATCTATATACACTTTTCTTTGTTCTCGCTTCTTATTCATAAAGCCAAGTGTTTAAATTGTTTTCTTTCTGTCGAAGTTAAAACATCAATATTATCAACAACAAAATCATTTATTAACTCATTTACTAACTTGTTATATGTCCAGCCTGTTTTTTTCAACAATAGCTTAAAAAGTGTTTCACGCTCTTTATCTACTAATGCCTTTTGTTCTTTCGTTATTTTTGCCATAATCGTATAATTTTAGTTTACAATGCAAAGATACTGTTTTTTATCTTTCCTTTTGTCCCAAACCACGATTTTTACAAGATTTTTCAGATTTGCAGGATTTTTTTTATCTTGATAATCAATTAAATCTTGTTAAAATCATGGTTCGGACAACTCCATGCAACTTTTTTATATTTTTTTTCGTCATATAGTAGTGTGATGTAAATCATTTTATTATATCTTTGTAATTCATTTAAAATTCCGTAAAAATGCTAAAAATTCACGATATGAAAACAACAAAAACTTTTATCAAAATTCTTTTCACAGGCATGGCTTGTATGGTAGGAATGAACTCAGTGTGGGCGCAAACGCCGCCGGCGGGAATGATATTAATTTCCGGTACTAGATTTGAAATTCCGTCAAAAGCTGCCGATGCATACGGTTCGCTCGATGAAATTACGTATATCGGGCTTGTAAAACCTTCCATTACACATAAGATGACGTTGATACCAAACGCCAATGCCGGCACCTTCAAAGGCGGAAAATATTACGCAGTAACCAACAATCCCGCAAAATTGGGAACGGCTGCCGATGGTTTGTATGACAATGGCAATGCCTATTGGGGATTGGTGCTGTCGCGGCAAAACGATGACGGTATGCTCACTTTCACGGTGCCGGGTGTAAAAACCACTGCAGCTGCTCATGTAGAAATTGAGTATTGTATTGCTGTAAGAACAGGAAGAGATACTCCTCCCGGCACAGGAAATGGTACTGCTCAATTTAAAGTCGCAGTAAGTGGAAGGGAAGACGCATTCAATCTTATACATGGACAGGACGTCCCTCAATTAGATTTGAATAACAACCCCGGAGGTGGTTGCAAAACATATTCAGCAACTATTTCCGCAGCAGATGTTGCCAAATCGGGAGGTACACTCACTGTTTATCTGAATGCAAAACAATTAAGTAATGTACAAATTGTAATAAAAAGCATATACGTTTACGGACAAATTAACCCAAAAATTTCGGGAACTGCCGAAGCCTGCGTCGGTGGCGAAAGCGCCATTTTATCGGTAGCAAGTACTTACGAAGGCACCAATACCTATCAATGGTATAGAGGCACTCCTCCAAGTGGCACTCTACTTACGGGGGCTACCGGTTTATTCTACAAGCATACAACAAACCTTACCACACCTGCCACCACAACCTATTATTATACTATGACGCCCCAAGGCGGCGCTGCAGTAACATCGGAAACATTTACGGTAAAAGATATTGTTTGCTGTACCGATGCCCAGGGAAAACCGGCTTCGCGCAAACTGATTTGGCAAGACGATTTTGGAACATTTACTTCGGCACGGAGTTTTTGGGTATGGGACTATTCCGATATTGCCAACCCAAAAAAAGTAGTAAAAACAGCACCCAATGATTGGAGGCGTCAAACTGATGGTGCGAATGGGTCGAATCCTCCTTATGTAATGCCGAATGCCGTTTATGTTGGCACGGGCGACGTGCCGGAACAACCAGGACCGAAAAGCGGTTATGCCATTATTGCAAATGTTGCTCAAAATGTAAACGGATTGAATTGGTCTGCGAAAGCCGGAAATGGAACACAATGGACGGGTGCAAATTATTTCCCCGACCATACTTACCCCGATAGAGAGGCTTATGGTGGCATGCTGATGATAAACTGTTCGGGTGTTGCGGGAGAAACGCTATATGACAGAACAATTACCGGCTTATGTGATAAAAAACTGACAATAAAATGTTTTATCAATAACTTTTCCGATGGTGCCCTTCCGGTGCAGGTAACGATTAGTGCTACCGATTTGGCTGCCGGTGGCGCAACGGCAAGCGCAACTGTAAGCCGCCATGCCACAAATGATGGTTTGGCATGGAAAGAAGTAAGCTTTGACCTGGCTTTAAAACCCGGCTCTACTTCAATAAATTTTAAAATTACTTCTTCACAAACTGGCGCTACCAATGGTAACGACTTATTGCTAGACGATATTCAAATTTATGCCTGTTCAACTCCGAGTGTCGATGTCTACTTCGATAACTTTAAAACTGCTGTTACAACCTGCGACGGCTCTGATGTAACTCTTAATGCCGACCAAACTGTAATGTTGACAAATTTCTATGGTACGCCTAACTACATATTTCAATATTCATTTGAAGACCCAAATGCAATAGGATTCAATAAAAACACATCGTGGAAAACTATCAATACAACGCCGCAAGCAAGCGTTTCAAGAAGCGCCTTAGCAAGTATTTTTACTGCCTATAAAGTTGCCTATCCCACCGGAAAACAAGTATATTTCAGAGTTGTTGCTGCCGATGCTGCAACTTTAAATTATATGATAACGCAAGGAAAAGTGTTCAATGCCGATGACCCCTGTTCCAATTATTCGGTTTCCGACCCAATTGTAGCCAACATTGACTGCCCCAAATGCACCTCACCCAAGGACATAAAAATCACCCCTTCGGGCGGAGCACAAACCGGCGGAACGGGCACAACGCCCTATACCGTAACCTTATGCGGCACTGAAAGTGTAACCTTAAATACAAATGATGTTGCACAAACATCGCCGGCATACAACAAGTTTACAACACAATGGTACAAAGGCGATAAAACAACTAAAACCGGAGCAGCCGGTGGGTCAAAAGCGCCTACTCTGACTGTTAATGCTGCCGATGTAATCGCTGCCGGAGGAACTCTTACTTATTACGTGCAAGCGGTAGATGCAGATTTCCCCACCGTTACAACCTGCCATAAATGGGACGAAATTATTATAAAAGCTAGCCCCACTCCTACCGTCAACCCCCTTTCCCCCATCACCCTATGCGCCGGAGATTCCCAATCCGCAATCAGTTTAAGCGGCACACCTACCGGTGTAACATTTGACTGGGCGCGCACCGGTTCTACTACAACAGGAGTAGGCGCAAGCGGCACCGGCACCACCAGCATAGGTGCTTTTACAGCCGGCAATGTTAGCACCCAGCAGGTAAGCACTATAACCATTACCCCCAAAGCCAACGGCTGTACAGGCACTCCGACAAATTTTACCAT
>WQTX01000140.1 GCA_009786075.1 Bacteroidota bacterium
GTGGTAAATGTCAGAAAACTTGCCTGCGACAAATCGCTGCTTGTCAATGGAAGATTAACCTCGCTCGAAGCAAGCGTTTCGCCCACGCCGGTAATTTTTATACCGTTTAAATTACCGTCAATGCCCACGTTTCCTTTATAGAGAATTTTGCCGTAAAACACATCATTTTGATTTTCTTTTATGTCTGTCAAAAGCAATTTTTGCGTGCGTATATTAATTACATAATGAGGATTGTTGGGCGTTTGTAAATCAATAAATCCTTGTAAAGTGCCTTTATTGTTAAGAGTATCAGTCAGTTGTGCGTTTGCAAATGTGCACTGTGTTCCGTCGATAAGCACATCGCTTGTGAGCCGATACGGAACGTTGGTGTAAGCAACTGTGAATGAGGTGTTTTGAAGGCTTAGTTTTCCGGTAAATTGTGGTTTTGCAAGTTTTCCTTGTATGCGAACATTGCCATCAACTACGCCTTGCATATTATTGAGCACTCCATTCAAAAATTTTTGAAATATTTGTAAGTTGACAGTATTGAGCGCAACGTCAAAATTTATATCATCGTTGTTCAAATTATATTGTCCTTTGATTTTACAGCCCGATTCGTTTTGNGTAAGCGAAAAATCCACAGCAACGGCATTTTGGTTNGGCAACAAACGGCTGCGAATTGCAAGTTCTCCCAACAAATGACCGTTGAGTTTCAATTCCGGCGATTGCACATTCACGTACATACGGCGTTTGTTGAATAAATCACGTGCTTCAATTGTTCCCGAAACCAACCCTTCGAGCTGTAAATTTTCGTTTGCCAAAAGTTGCGAAATATTGTTTACGTTAAAATTGTTGAGTTTTACACTTAACCGTTTTTGCGGTTCTTTTGAAATATCGCCATTTAGTGTAATTGATTGATAATCTTTATTCAATGAAAAATTTTCGATGAAAATATTGCTTGAATCAATTGTAATGCGTGATTTGCCTATGTTCCACACCGAATCGGCAATTACAAAGTGTCCGGGTTGCACATCTAAATCAATAATTGGTCGCGATGCTTGCAGCGAATTACCAAACGAACCATTTACAACAAGTTCGCCTTTGGTTTGCAGATTGGTATTGCTTTTCCAAAGAATATTCGAAAAAGAACTGTCTCGTTCTATGCGATTTTGAAATCCTATGAGTATCTGCGAATTGTAATTACCTTGTAATATGGTAGTTATATCTTGATAGTTACTATTGTTTTGTATAAAAATATCGGAAAATTTCAAGTTGTTATACTGTACAAAAGGTATGCTTGCTTGTAAAGCAAATTGTTTTTCGGTTTCGTCAAACCGCATTGCAATTTTTGATTGTGGTGCAATAGCTAATTGAGGCACAGCAACTTGCAAAAGATTGTTGAGCTCTTTAATTGTAATAGTTGCTTCAAATTGCGGTGCAAATGTTTTTTGCGCTTTTTTGAAATAATCGGGCAGAGAAGGTATGTGCAAACGCAGAAAATCGTACATATATGCCGGCACTTCCGAATAATTTCCACTGCCTGCCAGCGACAAATCGAACAAATCCGATTGTACATCAATACTGCGATGAAAATTTTTATTTTTGAGTTGTATCTGCATATTGTTGGTTGCATATTCGCCAATGCTGCCTTTGTACACAAAATCTTTTATGTCGATATTTCCGTTCAAATTATCGAGTTCTATGCCGTAGGAATTTACCGTAAGTTGCAGCGAAACCTGCGCCGAAGTGTCGCTTTTGTGGAAATTCAGAGGAAATAATTGTGCGTGTTCCACCGTAGTTTCAAACTGAAACACAGGAACGGTGTCGGTAAAATCGAGCAAACCGGAAAAATCCATTTGAAGATTTGGGTCATTTATCGAAACTTGACCGTCGTATTTAGTGTTGGTGTAATTTCCGCTCAATTCAATGTTTGAATATCTATACCGGTTAAAATCAATACTTTGTACAACTCCACTTATTTCACCATCAATATATTTTGCGTTGCGCACGTTACCCTTTGTGTTTATTGCCAAACTCACACGATTGAGCATTTTTTGCGCATTCAGCAATCTGCCCACGTCAAACGATGAAGTTTGTATTTTCCCCGAATATTCTACGTTTTGCGCAGCTTTTTTCGACAGCGAAATATCGGTTCTGAAATCGCCAAGATTGGTATTCCACGTTCCGTAAGCAACAAAATCACTAAAAAAACCTGAAAAATTCCCCTTATAATTAATGTAGGATAATTGTCGGACAATCGTTGGCACATTTACAAACGTTTCGGTATCGTAAGGCGGCAGACGGAATTGCGCAATATCGTTGTACGAAGTTTCTAATGTTTGAACTTGTGCATACAAATAAGTTTCGCTCACATTTGGCAAACCGCTACATTCAACATTTCCTGCAAAACGAGTTTCGTTGCCGGTGGTAATTGTCATATTTCGTGCCTTGAAATCGGCTACCGTTCCTCGCACATCGCCCTCTACGGAAAAAATATAGGGTACGTGTTCCAGCGATGAAGCAAAATACGCAATATCGGAAAACGCAACCGTTGATTTTGCAATGGTTGAGGTAATTGTTACTTTATTTATAAAATTTGAAAAACTACCGAAACTATCGTAAGAAAATTGCAGGTTTTGTAATGCAATCTGCGAATTATTTGTTTGCAAATCAACGTTTTGTAAATCAATTTTTGAGCCGTCGAGATGAACGTTGCTTTGCAAATGCTTTAATTCAAAACCACTTTGTTCCGTTCCTGAAATACTGTTAAGCGAAAATTCCACACCGCCTTCTTTCAACATTCGCAGCGAACTAATATTGCAATTGAAATTTTCAACCATAAGATTTTTAAAATCAATGCCATACGATAGGGTAGGAGGCGCAGTTTTATCAAGCAAAACAAGTTTTGAATTTTCAATCGAAATTTCCTCAATTGCCACTTTCCACCCTTTTGAAACGGTGTCGGTAAACAAAGTCGTAAGTAAATTATTGAAATTCCACAAACTGTCCTGTTCTTTTACCGCTCGAATTGTAGCGTTTTGCAATTTAATTGCATTAAGCGCAATTTGCAAATTTTTAAAATCAATCACAATGAGTTGCGCACCGGCTTTTTTTGCTTGCACAATTGTATCGTTCGCCGCATTCGTAATCTGTACATTATGCAAACTGATTGTATTATATGAAGAAATGCGAATTGCATCGACCGACACATTCAATCCAATAATACGGCTCAACTGCTGCGCTACAAAAGTGGTTGCGTGTTTTTGCACCACCGGCAGCAAACTCAGCGCATAGCATAATCCTATTGCTCCAAGCAGAATTGCGAGGGTTTTTAGGAGGATTTTTGCTATTTGTGAAAGTTTGCGCAAGGGTAAAGAGTTTTTTAGTAAACGAATTTATGAAGGATTTAATTCTGTGCAACAAACAATTTAAAAAATGGATCGGCAATAAAATATTCATTATCTCTTTTTTCTATAATACCGTCGTTAACTAATTCTCTCACAGAACGTTGCAGTGTTCCAATTGCCGATAAACGATATTTTTTAATATACGCCGCCGAAAAAATATTTTTCCCTTCAAAAGTCAGTGCGTTAAGCAATTGCTTTTGATTTTGCGAACGGTGGTCGAAAAGTTCCATATAATAATCGCTTTTGAGCGCAAGCACTTTGTGAGCGCAAGCGTCAACAATGGTTTTTGTTACAATTGTTTGATTATTAATCATATACTGCCATATTTCCGAAGCCAAAAGCTGAATGTAATGCGGAATATCGGCAGCTACCGCAATAAGATATTTCGCCGTTTCGTCGTCCAACGAAATATTCGATGCCGAAAATTTTGTGCGCAAAAATTCTATCGTATCTTTTTCGGGCAACGAACCAATCGACATTTGCATGGCAGAATTGTAAAACGCCTTTTTTTTGTCGTTAAACATTTCTTTCAGCAAATGAGTTTTACTGCCGAAAAACAGGTAATTTGTTTGTTGTTGCTGCTGCACTTTACTACGCAACAAAGCCTCAAAATTGATGTTTTTCAATTTCTCAACTTCTTGAAACTCATCGAAAAACACAATAACACGCTTGTTGTCTTTTGCCAACATTTCGGGCATATCTAAAAGTTGCGAAATAATAGTTTCATCAACTTCGGTATTTGCAAAATCAATCGAAAATTCGGGAGCGCCGTCTTGCCCAAAAGTCAACACAGGGCGAAGATTTTTGATGATTGCCGTAAACGATTGAGCAAATTTATTCAAATTCGATTGCCGTGCCGAAAGTGCTTTTGCATAGAGCCTCACAAACGATTCGGGAGAAAAAACAGGCATAAAATCGAAGTAAACGCAAATAAATCCCGCCTTTTCCAACTGCTCCATAGCTTTGAAAACCAGCGAAGTTTTCCCGAAACGGCGGGGAGCGTAAAGCACTATATTATTGCCACCTGCAAGTGTATTCACAATGCGGGCGCACTCTTCTTTT
>WQTX01000141.1 GCA_009786075.1 Bacteroidota bacterium
CTTAAATGGCTATTGGAAAATAAAATGATACATCCAAAATTTGAAGATAAAATCCAAAATGTTTTATCCGAACCTTTCATTTTTCCCGATATTATTATTGATAGATTGAAAGAAGATAGAATAGTATGGAAAAACTATCAACAATTTTCTGACTCATATAAACGAATCCGAATTGCATACATTGAAGCAGCGAGAATATGTCCCGAAGAATTTGAGAAACGGTTAAACCATTTCATAATCAAAACGAAAGAGAATAAAACGATAACAGGATTTGGTGGAATTGAAAAATATTATTAAAGCGTAAACATGGTAATTGTTCCGGCTATAAAGCAGAGATAAATTTACTTGCACGAGCCGTTTTTTGTTGTTTTCGTCAATAAAGGAGGTTATAACCCATACAGGTTGGTTATAACCACAGAATCTCTAAACCCCACAAAACACGTTACTACCACGTTACTTACTACCAATCAATTTGATTTACTCTTTCGTTAAGTTGTTTTATCTTACCTATTAGTTTTCAAAGCAATTTTTTCACGAATCTGTCTAAAAGCTTCTAACTTTTCTTGTTCCGGTAATTTTATGAATTCCATAATTTTAATACTATGTCACGTACCCAAATAGGCATTAAATTAATATCTCTATCAATATCTTTTTGAGTGGCGTATTTTAATTTTTCTTTGATAATTTCTAATTCTTGAGGTTGGTACAATGCGAATTTTGTCTCGTTTGGCAATGGCATGAGCAATTTCATCAACGGACGGCAAAAGATATTTTTTGTCCAACCATTCAAATTTATTGATTTTTGGATAAGAATAAATGCCGTTGGCTACACGCACAAGCAAGCCCGATTTTTGCAAACTTTGCAATGCTTGTCTTATCGAATCTGCCGAGCCGAGTAAAACAAAATCATCAGCGAAAAATATTTTTCCACGTTTTTATTTTTTTATTTTTTCAATTATCTTGTTTTCAACGCTTTGTTTCATAGTTTACAACATAATTTTTTCACAGAATTATAATATATTTGCGAATTATTTCGACCACAAAAGTACAATTAATATCAAATAAAACAATTTTCCTTAAAAATATTTCCCAATATCTATTATTCAATAATTATTACTACAATTTTTCTTCCGATTATAACTTTTACAAGTTGGTTATAACCTATAGAATTATCAATATTTTTATTTAGAAAAAAATATTTTCCTACTTTGATACACATTTTCCTGTTGTCAAGACCGACAAAATTCCAAAAAAATAATTATTCCAAAAAAATGTTCGTGTTTTTACGAATAAAATATATTTTTGCAAACCATTTTTTGAGATATGGCAAAAGAAAAGTTAACAAAGGAACAGGAGCAATTGGCACGCTTCGCCAAAGCATTGGGACACCCTATTCGTGTGGCTATTTTGCAGATGTTGGCAAAGCAAACTTGTTGTTATCACGGCGACATGTCCGAAGTGTTGCCGGTTGCAAAAAGTACTTTGTCACAGCATCTCAAAGAGTTGAAAGAGGCAGGATTAATTCAAGGTAAAATCAATCCACCCATGGTATTATACTGTATTAATAAAAAGAATTGGGTATTGGCAAAGTCATTATTCGATTCATTATTGACAGAAGAAGTAAATAGTGATAAAAAAACTTGTTGAAGTAAAATTTTTTGGATATATTATTCGTTATATTGCGAATTACGAACAATAACAAATATGTAAAATAGAATATGAACATAAGAAAAGTAACCTTAGACGATGCTTACGCTATTTGTAATATTTATAATTATTACGTTGAACATACAGTTATTGCCTTGGACACCATCCTCATTTCAGAAATTGAAGCGAAGCAACGGATAAACGATATCATCAATTCGGGGCATTTATTTTACGTTGGCGAAATTAACGGTAAGGTTATTGGCTTTTATCATACGCAATATTGGAATAATCGTTGCGCTTGCACAGCCACAGTAGAGGAAAGTATTTTTTTGGACAAGGATGAAACCGGTAAAGGATACGGAACACAACTATTTGAACATCTATTGCAGCATATAGACAAAAACACAGTCCACGTGCTGATTGCAAGTATTGCCATTCCAAATGAAAGTAGTGTTCGGTTACATGAAAAATTTGGCTTCAAACAAATATCCCACATGAAAGAAATCGGACGTAAATTCGACCAATGGCGAGATGTTGGACATTGGCAATTAATACTCAATTAAATATATTATAATGAGAAAAACAACTTTAATTTTTATGATTTTGGCAGTCCTTGCAGGTTGTGGGCAAAATCCGAAAAATGCGGCAAGTAACGCCGTACAATTAACCACTGACAGTACAATTGTGAATGTGTACTACTTCCACGGAAAACAACGCTGCAAAACCTGTGTAGCCGTTGGCGATGTAGCAAGGCAAACCGTTGAAAATAGTTTTGCTGACAATAAAAGTGTCCGCTTCGTAGAAATAAGCACAAGCGAAAAAGGAAACGATGCTTTAATTGAAAAGTACGATGTAACGTGGAACGCACTGATTATCGCAAAAGGCGAAGATTTTGTTGAAATTACAGATCAAGCCTTTGCTACTGCTGTTAAAAATCCGCAATCGCTCGAAAATTTAATCAAAGAAGAAGTTAATAAACGCTTGCAATAATTATGGAATGGTTACAACATTTAGTAGATAGTTCAAATTTTCCGTTGTTTACGGCTTTTTTATTGGGATTGATGACTGCGATAAGCCCTTGTCCTTTAGCTATGAATATAACAGCAACAGCCTATTTGAGTAAAGATATTTCGGATAAACGGCGAGTATTGTTTAACGGCATTTTTTATACTTTAGGGCGCGTTTTTAGTTATACGGCTGTTGCATTTATAATCTATTTCGGGGCAAGTAAATTGCACGTAGCCAGATTGTTTCAGCAAATTGACAGCATTTGGATAGGCATTGCCCTTGTTATTTTCGGTATTCTAATATTGGACGTCATCAAATTCAATATTCCATTTCTAAGCAAAATCACATCAAAAGTTAGTCAAAAGAATATCAAACGCAACTATTTGAATGCTTTTTTGTTGGGTATTTTGTTTGCACTGGCGTTTTGTCCGTATGGTGCAGTGCTGTATTTTGGTGGGCTTATTCCGCTAACTCTTGCAAGTCCTTCCGGCTTATTGTTGCCGCCCGTATTTGCAATTACCACAGGTTTACCTGTTATTATAATCGCGTGGTTACTTGCTTATAGCATTTCCAATATTGGAAAGTTTTACAATCAAATGAAATCTTTTGAAAAATGGTTTAAGCGCATCGTCGCTGCTGTTTTTATCGGAGTCGGAATTTATTACATCATCATTAATATAAACATTTAAAAACAAATCGAATGAACATACAAATTTTAGGTACAGGCTGCGCAAAGTGCAATGATCTGTACGAAAAAGTTAAAAAATTAGTGGAAGAAACCAATTCTACTGCTACTGTTACAAAAGTGGATGACATTATGGAAATAATGAAATTCGGAGTAATGACCACACCTGCCATTGTAATTGACGGCACAGTTATCTCACAAGGCAGCATCCCGAAAGAAAGCGAAATCATAGATTGGCTTTCAAAAAACGGAAAAATTGACCTGAAAGAATTGGTAAAACAGAGTTACAATGACTTGGCGTTGGCTTCCGATGACAAACAGAAGTGTTGTTGTAATCCCTTAGCTCCTGCTGCACCGTCCAAAAAGGTTTATACTATTATGAGCGAGGATTACAGCCAACTCAAAGGCTATGAACCTGATGCCGATTTGGGTGTAGGCTGTGGATTACCCACACAATACGCTCGCATTCAAAAAGGTGATGTTGTTGTAGATTTGGGCAGCGGGGCGGGAAATGACTGTTTTATTGCTCGTGAAGAAACCGGTGAAACCGGAAAAGTTATCGGTATTGAGTTTGCTCCTCAAATGCTTATCAAAGCGAGAGCCAATGCAGCTAAGAGAGGTTTTACCAATATTGAGTTTTTAGAAGGCGACATTGAAGATATGCCATTACCCGACAAAGCTGCTGATGTGGTTGTAAGTAATTGCGTTTTGAATTTGCTGCCTCAAAAAGACAAGATTTTCCACGAAATTTATCGTGTGCTGAAACCCGGCGGACATTTTTGCATTTCCGATGTGGTACTTAATGGCTTTTTTCCGAAAGAGTTTACCAATAACGCCGCGATGTATGCAGGTTGTATTGCAAGCGCCATTCAGCGAGACGAATATTTGAGCGAAATTGAAAAAGCCAATTTTACCGAAATCAAAGTTGAACGCACTAAAACTGTTGAAATTCCCGATGAATTGTTGCGAGAACAGTTAGACGAGGATTTATTAGCAAAATTTAAAGCAGGAAACGTAGGAATTTATTCAATTACCGTAACAGGGAAACGACCAAGTGA
>WQTX01000142.1 GCA_009786075.1 Bacteroidota bacterium
TGGCGCGCCGCGTCTTTTATTCGTGTTTGCATTGTTTAAGACGCGGCGCGCCACGTCTCTACGTTTTCAAATAAAAAATCGCAGCTAAAATACAATTTAACTGCGATTTTCAAATAAATTATATTCAAAAATTAATTGAATTTTATTTCATCTTTTGCATACGCACCCGCATCTAATTTTGATTTGATAGCTTTAAATGAGTCGATTGTGTATTTCACATCGTCGAGCGTGTGCACAGCAGTTGGAATAATACGTAGCATGATAACGTCTTTTGGCACCACCGGATAAATTACGATAGAGCAGAATAAGTTATAATTTTCACGTAAGTCAAGCGCCAAGTTGGCAGCCATTTGCGGCGTTCCGTTCAAGAACACCGGTGTAACAGGCGATGCTGTGTTGCCAATATTGAAACCGGCTTCTTTAAATCCGTTTTGAAGTGCATTTACAATTGTCCACAGTTTTTCGCGCAATTCAGGACGGGTTTGTATCATTTCCAAGCGTTTTTCAGCGCCAAGTACCAATGGCATTGGTAGTGATTTTGCAAAAATTTGCGAACGCATGGTGTACATCAAATAGTCAACAATAGCTTCTTCCGATGCCACAAAACCACCCACCAAAGCAAAAGCTTTGGCAAATGTACCGAAAAAAATATCAATTTTGTCCTGCACGCCAAAGTGTGTGCCTGTTCCGCTACCGTCGTGTCCCATTGTTCCAAGACCGTGAGCATCATCAACCAACAAACGGAAATCAAATTTATCTTTCAATGCAGCTATTTCATCAAGTTTACCAAGGTCGCCCGCCATTCCGAATACTCCTTCGGTAATTACAAGAATACCGCCATCGGTTTCGTCGGTAATTTTTTTGGCAAAACCAAGCATTTTTTCGCAACGAGCTATGTCATTGTGTGGGAAAACAAAACTTTTTCCACCTTTTGCTTTGTGCAAGAAAATACCGTCCATTATACAAGCGTGCGATTCTGAGTCGTATACAATCACATCTTTGCGTGAGCATAAAGAATCAATAATTGAAACCATACCCGGATAGCCGAAATTCAAAAGATAGGCAGCAGGTTTGTGTACAAATGCAGCCAATTTTTGCTCCACACGTTCGTGGTGAGTTGTTTGACCGCTCATCATACGAGCGCCCATAGGCGTAGCCAATCCCCAATCTTTTGCAGCTTGTGCATCTATTTCACGAATTTCAGGCATATTTGCCAATCCGCAATAGTTATTTAAACTCCAATTTAAAACTTCTTTTCCACGAAATTTCATGCGAGGTCCTATTTCGCCTTCAAGTTTTGGAAACATGAAATATCCTTGTCCCTCTTTTTGCCATATTCCCAGCGCGCCACGATTGTTTTTTACTCTCTCAAAAATATCCATTGTATCTTATTTTATTATAAGGTTTATAAAAATTTGGGCAAAGGTATAACTTTTTTGTTGTAAATCGTGCAAATCAGTGGGCATATTTTTTAGTAGCCGGTAATTCAGTAGTCAGTAGTGAGTACTCAATACTAAAATCTCATGTCTTTTTTCGTAATTAATTTGTTGAGGATTTCATCGTTCGTAATTCGTAATTAATGTACTTTTGCAAAAACATTTTTCACGATGAATTTTTTCCTTGCCAAAAAAACAATACAATATTATGTATGCGCCCGACATAAACGAGGGCACGGCATTCATTCGCCTTTTGTATACGATTTTGTGCGAAATGTATTGCGTAACAAAAAACAATATACCGAATATGCCGCAATAGAGCAACGCCGAAAAGAATTGCGCACGCAAACCCGCACAATCGAAGTTTTGGATTTAGGCGCCGGTTCTACACAGTTGCGCACCAAGCAGCGCAAGGTGTGCGATATTGCCCGCACAAGCCTTTCGCCGCAAAAATATGCACAATTGTTGCACAATATAATCCGGCATTATCAGTCACGAACAATTCTTGAAATGGGCACTTCGCTTGGCATTAGCGCAGCATATTTAGCCATCGGCAATACACAAGTCCGCTGCATAACGCTCGAAGGTGCGCCAAACATTGCCGCCATTGCCCGTGAAACATTTGCAGCCTGCAATCTTCCGCATATAGAATTGATAGAAGGTAATTTTTCCAATACTTTGCCAATTGCCTTAGAGAAATTGCAACACATTGATTTTGCATTTGTTGACGGCAATCATCAACAACAGGCTACGATTGATTATTTTAAAAAAATACTGCCTTATTGTTCCGAAAAAACAATTCTTGTGTTCGACGATATTTGTTGGAGCGAAGGAATGTATGCCGCTTGGCAGGAAATTTGCGCACATCCACAGGTTTCAATTTCTGTTGATTTGTGTAAACTCGGCATTGTTTTTTTACGAAAAGGTGTTGAAAAACAGGATTTTGTTATTCGGTTTTAATAATTCATTACAAGCGTGTTATAATGTCTCTTGAAATTATGATAATCAGTTAGAATCTGTTTAAATTTTAATTAAAATAAATATTATGAAGTAGTCCAATAAAATTAACTTCGTGTCTTCATGTCTTTCTGTCTTCGTGTTTACTAAAAATGCGCTTGCGCTTAAAAAAATAAACACAAAGGCACGAAGACAAAAAGACACGAAGAATAAGATTTAAACAGATTCTTAAAGTGTAAAAATCATGAAACTAATTCACACCGCCGATTGGCATTTGGGGCAGAACTTTTTTGAATATAGCCGCATTGGCGAACAAAAAGTTTTTTTGCGTTGGCTGCACACTCAAATTGTGGAGCAGGGCGTGCAGCTTGTGTGCATTGCCGGCGATGTGTTCGATGTGCAAAATCCTTCGGCAGAGGCGCAACGATTGTATTATGATTTTTTGCTTGGTATCAATCGGGAATGTCCGCAGGCATACATTATTATTATTGCCGGCAATCACGATTCGGCGGCTCGTTTGGAAGCTCCCCGAGCAATACTTTCAACGCTCAATGTGCACGTAGTGGGGGTAATTGAACGCTCTGCCGACGGCACTGTTGATGTAAGTAAATTAGTAATTCCGCTACCCAACGACTGCGTGTGCGTGGCAATTCCCTACGTGCGGCAAGGCGATTACGCTACTTCGCAGACCTACGGCGAGGGCGTTTCCCAATTATTTGCACAGGCGTGCGAATATGCACAACAACATTTTCCACAGAAAAAAATAATTGCAATGGGGCATTTGTACGCATCGGGAGCCGAAATTTCGGAAAATGATAATTCGGAACGCCTTATGATTGGCGGGCTTGATGCGGTTTCGGTCAATACCTTTCCCAAAGAAATTGCCTACCTTGCACTTGGACATTTGCACAAGGCACAGCGTGTTGGTGCTGAGCATATTCGTTACTCCGGCTCGCCGTTGCATACGTCGTTTTCCGAAATTAATTATACGCATGGCGTGAATTTGGTGGAAATTAAAAACGATAGTGTGCAGGTTGAACGTTTGGAATTTGCGCCTCCGGCAGAATTATTGCTTGTTCCCCGCAAAACGGCACCGCTACCGCAAGTACTTGCCGAATTACAAAATTTACCCGAAAGCGATGACGAAATTTCGTGCAACACGCCGTATTTGTTTGTACAAGTGCTCGTAAATGAACCGCAACCAAGTTTGCGCAGCGATATTGAACAGGCAATCCAAGGAAAAAATGTGCGTTTTGTAGGATTTAAAAAAATAGAACCAACTACGGAAAATACCACACAAACACTTTCATACAATCAAACAAAACAAATGACGCCCCTGCAAATTGCCGAAACAATTTATAGTTCAAAATATGGCGAAACTATGCCCGAAGAATTGCACAAACTTTTGCAGCAGGCGATTTTTGAGATACAAGGTTTTTAGGGACGAGATACAAGGGACGAGGGACAAGATACAAGACTGATAGACACAAGACTTTTAGACATAAGACTTTTAAATTAGTAATAAAAATCCACTCCAAAAAAAAACCGGATTGCTTCGCTCTGCTCGCAATGACGCTCTTTTGAGAATTTGCACAAACCAACAAAAGAGCGTCATTGCGAGCAAAGCGAAGCAACCGGAGCGAAGCGGAGCTCAACGAAGTTAATCCAAAAGTTAGAGTAAATTATAATTCACTTTGGTATAAAATATGATTTTAAGAAACACAAAATAAACAACTTATAACAATATTACGGTGCTCTGCACCTTACTAACAACAAACATTAATACCTACAAATATTACGTTGCTACGCAACTTTTTCGCCGACA
>WQTX01000143.1 GCA_009786075.1 Bacteroidota bacterium
TTGTGTAATAGAAGTTGATGAGGTATTGTTGTTTGTTGCTGTATTCGATATACCGTGACAAGTTCCGGTATTGTTTGCTCCAAGAGAAGATGTCGAAAATATACCGACAGCATTTCCGGCACCGGAATAAGTATTATTTGTTGTAGTATATAATCCATACAAGGCGTTGGAAGTAGCCAATGTATTGTCTATTCTGAGTTTCGAGGAGACTGCGGTAGATGACAAACCAAGCCACAGATTGGCAGTAGTAGGATTAAGATAGAGGTTGCTGCCGGAAACACTCCACGCTGGTGTTTGGGCAAAACCAGTTGCTGTTACGAAACTAAGAAATAAGAAAATTGCTGTTTTTTGAAAATGTTTGTTCATATTATTATGGTTTTAAAAATTAATATTCAAGAAAACGGCTGTTATATATAACGATATAACAATTCGCAAAAATACAAATTTATATGATACTGCCAAAGTTTATTTGATTAAATGTGCGAAAAAAAACAGATAATTTCGTATATTATATTGACAATCAGTAGAGAATAAAACAGTATTTTTATGACAAAAACAGATAAATGAAGTCAACCACTTTACACATAGGAGAAAATATCTTATCCGTAATGAACCAAAAGGGTATTACCAAAGCAGAATTAGCAAGAATGCTGAAAGTTAAGCCTCAAAGCGTTGATTATTTATTGAAAAGAAAAAGTGTTGATACGGACACGCTTTACAATATTTCTGTTGTACTTGATTTTGATTTTTCTAAATTTTACAGCATAAATCAGACATTTTCAGAACAGACAAATTTTGATATAAACCAATCAAAAGCTAAAGTGTTGGTAGAAATTAGTTTAAATGTAGAAGATATAGTTAAGTTAAATTTGAAAAATAGGATTGTGCAAATATTGGATAAATAGAATACAAAATGCGATTTTCCACCTTTTCACTTAAATTAATTTTAGTGATTTAGCTGCCTCTTTAAGATTAGCAATAATTTCTTCACGCGAATCGCCATCGGAATTTTCTGATGATACCAAATCGGGATTGTCCAATGTTATGTTTATGGTTGTCATAAAAATTTTTATAAATGTGCAACGTTTATGCGAATGTATGAAATATTTTTGTCGAAAATCACAATTTTCATAGAATTTTAACACAAAAACAATAATTTACAACTCATAATTAGCAATTTATAATTAAATGTGTATTTTTACGTTCACAAAAAATGAGTAAAACAATAACCCCATGAAAACCTCCGAAAAACTCATGAAAATTTTGCGTATTGTCAAAAAAGTTTTTTTGTGGCTTGCTGTGTCTTGCGTGGTGTTGATTATCACGGCATTGATACTTTCATACGTGTATCGCGATAAAATTACCGATTTTGTAACGCAAGAACTCCTTAGTCAGGTCAATGGCGAGGTAACGGTGGGGAAAATCGATGTTTCGTTTTTGCAGAGTTTTCCCAATGTTTCCGTACAATTGCACTCGGTGTTGGCAAAATCTACCGATAGTTTTGCAAGAGAGCAATTTACGCACAATTGCGATACGGCTTTGTTTGCCAAGCGACTTTCGTTGGGCTTTAATATTTTCGATTTTTTTAATCAACGCTATATTGTTAGACATATACAATTGAACGATGCACAGGTGTTTTACTTTACCGATAAAGCCGGGAATCACAATTGGGATTTTATAAAACCAAGTGCCGACACCACCGCAAAAAATTATTTTATTGACCTTTCCGAAATTTCGTTGCACAACAGCGAACTCACGCTGCACCTGCTTCCACAGCAATTGTACACACATTTGCAAAACGAAAAATTGCTTGTAGAAGGCGATTTTTTCAGCGATACCATTCGTTGCTCAATTGAAAGTAAATTGCACAGTAAATTTGTGGAACTTGGTGGCACCGTATATGCTCGCAATTACGATATAAAACTCGAAACCAACATTGCCGTAAGCGAAAAAGAGATTATCATAGAAAAATTGAAAGCCGATTTGCCATTTGTAAAATGTAAGGCTACTGCAAAAATTTCAAACGCTGCAAAAAATACGCATATTGATGCACAATACACGCTCAATATTCCTTCATTTAAAAAATTGCAACCCGAATTGCCGGAAATTGTTGTTGCCGAAATTGCCAAATATGCAATCGACGGAAAAATAGACCTGCAAGGCTGGTGCAAAGGCAGTATTACCGAAAAAACGTTACCGGCTTTGGAAGCAACCGTTTCGTGTGAAAAAGGGCAAATGATTGTTGAAAAAGAAACTCTCAAATTTTCATTAAAAACCACCGTAAAAACTTCCGATTTAAGCAATATTGCCCATTACCAATTAGATAATGCACTATTCGATGCGGCTTTGAAAAATTCAACAGCAAACGGAACTGTTACTATCAGCAATTTGAAGAATTTAACTGCTGATTTACAAGCACAAACAACTATCAATATTGCTGATATTAAGGCATTTACGAAAACTAATTTCACGCTTGACGGTTTGTTAAAAGGAAGCGTTCATTACAAAGGTAATCTTTTGGACTTGTCGAATATTACACCTGCATTTTTCACAAAAAACACGCTTTCGGCACAGTTGCAGGCAGAAAATCTGACATTCGTAGAAAACGAAAAATCGCCCTTTGCATTTTCAAAAATCAACGGAAAATTTAACATTCAAGGTGCTACTATTCAAATTGATGAAGCAAAAGGAATTGTGCAAAACAACGATTTTTCTATCAACGGCAGGGCGGAAAATATTCTACCATATATAGTATGTGAAAATCAATCGGCTTCATTTACCGGAAATTTACAGCTGAATGAACTGAATATCAACCCTTTTGTTGATTATCTTAATGCACAACCAACTTCGCCGGTTGCTGAGCCTGTGGTTACTGAGCCTTGTCGAAGTATCGAAGCATCAAAATCAGAATTGGCGGCACATATGGAACTTTCGGCACAAGCATTGCAATTCGACAAGGCAAAAATCAGCAACATAAAAACTCAACTGACCTATAAAAATGGCTTATTACAACTGCAAAATCTTGTGGCACAGGTTGTACAGTACGATAAAACAAACCTTACAAATGTAAAAGCACAACTGACCTACAAAAATGACGAATTGCAATTGCAAAATCTTGCGGCACAAACCGTGCAATACGACAAAGCAAATCTTACAAATGTAAAAACAAATCTAATATTCAAAAATGATGCATTGCAATTGCCAAATCTTACGGCGCAAACTTTGCAATACGACAAACATCTACTTAAAGACGTGAAAACCAAATTGTTGTACGAAAATAATTCTTTACAATTACTCAACACAAGTTGCGGATTTTTAAACGGCACTTACGAAGGTTCGGCGCAAATCACATTCGCCCCCGACGCCACCACACACTGCAAAGTCGACGGCAGCATAAAAAATATGCCCATACGTGAAGTTATGACGGCATTCAATAATTTTGACCAAACCTTCCTGCAAGCCGAGCAAATCAACGGAATTGCCTCCGCCGATTTTTCACTGCAAATGAAATTAGACAAAAACAACGATGTGGATTATTCTACCCTGCAATTGCAAAGCAAAATAAACGTGAAAAACGGCGAAATTTCCAATTTTGAACCATTTGTGGCAATGGGTAAAAAATTGAAAGTAGAAGAATTTAAAAACGTTACGTTTAACCAAATTGAAAACACGCTTACTATAAAAAACGACACCGTACACATTCCCCGCATGGACATTCGCACCAACGCATTTGAAATGAAATTGTCGGGAACGCACGCCATTAGCAGCAATCAATTCAAGTATTTTATGACCTTGTATTTGAAAAAAACGCTCACAAATATGTTCCAAAAACGCAATAAAACCGAAGATTTCGGCGATATAGAACAAAACACCGACGGCAATATTGTAGTTCCGCTCAAACTGTTCGGCACACCCGATAAATTCAGCATCGACTACGATTTTAAAACAACTGTTTCAAACGTGAAACAAGGCGTGGAACAGCAAAAAAACGAATGGCGAACAATTTTTAGCGGCAGCAATCAACCAACTAACCCCGATAATTCAACAACAAATTCCAATAATTCCGCAACAAACGCAAACGAAAACACACCCAAACCACCAACAAAAAAGAACGACCCGCCTATAAAATCAGGGTTTGAAATAGAGTATGATTAGGAGACGAGGGTATAGGAAACAAGGA
>WQTX01000144.1 GCA_009786075.1 Bacteroidota bacterium
GTGATTGCAAAATTGAAAGCAAATAAAGACGTTTCTACGGTTGAATTGGCGCACGATTTGGTTGAAAAATTCCCTCACGAACTGTATTTTGCCGATGCAATAGAACTAGCAAAAGATTTATGCGAAGTGAAAGCAATTCACGACGGCATAAACGATATGTCGGAAGTGAAAAGCGCCAGCGATTGGGACACAATTAGCGCACTTTTGGAACGCACCAAAGAGCAAACCCAACTTGCTACGAATATGGAAATTAATGCGGCGAATCATTTTTCGGGGAGATAAAAGCCCCCTAAATTAGCTGCGCTGAGCTCGCAAGCTCGGTTCCCCTCATACTTCGACTACGCTCAGCAACCGAGGGGAACTTGGAACAATTAAAACAAAAATGATAATTTGCACCAACAAAAACGCTCTTTTTCAAGCTATTGACAAATGCAAAGCACAAGGCAAAACAATAGGTTTTGTGCCTACTATGGGCGCTTTGCACGCAGGGCATATTTCGCTTATCAATCGTTCGACAGCCGAGTGCGACACTACTGTGGCAAGTATTTTTGTCAATCCGGTGCAGTTTAATAATCCCAATGATTTGCAAACTTACCCTCGCACGCTCGAAACCGATTTGGCATTGCTCGAAACAAATAACTGCGATATAGTATTTGTGCCACAGGTTGAAGATATGTATCCCGAAGGTATGCAAAATCTTGAACACTACAATTTTGGAACATTGGAAACAGTTATGGAAGGAGCCTTTCGTCCGGGGCATTTCAATGGCGTGGCAATTGTGGTAAAACGCCTTTTTGATTTGGTGCAAGCCGACAAAGCATTTTTTGGCGATAAAGATTTTCAGCAAGTAGCAATTGTTAAACAATTGGTGCAGCAATGCACTATTCCCATACAAATAATTCCCTGCCCTATTGTGCGCGAAAGCGACGGTTTGGCAATGAGTTCCCGCAATGTGCGTTTAACAGCCGATGAACGAATACAAGCAGCGCAGATTTCACAAACGCTTTTTGCTGCGCAAAAAATGGCGAAAACACACTCGGTGCAAGAAGTGAAAAATTTTGTAATACAAACCATAAACGCCGTTCCGGCATTGGAAGTAGAATATTTTGATATTGTTGACGACACTTATTTACAATCGGTGCAATCGTGGGACGATGCTGAGCGAATTGTTGGGTGCGTGGCGGTAAATGTTGGGGCTGTGCGGTTGATTGATAATGTTGTTTTTTTGTCTTGAACCAAGATTTTCAACAAGATTAAAAAGATTTACAAGATTTTTCAATCCTGACAACCTGAATGCGATTATTTACTTTATACTACTAAAAAAATCTGCCAAAGAAATCTCAAAATAATTACAAATATCTTGTAAAGTAGAAATGGTAATGTTGACTTTACCAACTTCAATTCGGGCAATATGTATATCGGTATCAATGTAAAACAAATCTTGAGAAATATTCTTTTCTTCTCGCAATCGCTTTATTCTTTGTGCAATTTTTGAGAGTAATTCTTGATTACATCTTTGTTTTTTCATTTTTTTGCTTACAAAAATGTCATTACTCTGCAATATTTTTGCTGACAAATATGTCAGTATTTAAAAATAAAGTTTTATTTTTACCGTGAAAAAACCTATTTAATAATTTTTAAATTAAAATCTTATGAAAACAAAAATTTTACAAGTAGCTGCTTTGGCGGCAATGGCAACAGTAGGAATGACTTTTACAGGGTGTAAAAGTAAGCTGCAAGTAGTAGCACAACAACCAGGAAGTCAACGACCACCAACGTTTAATGGACAAACAAATATTCCTTGTGTTGAGTATGATACAGATGAGTACTATACTGGCTACGGTTCTTTTTATGGCTCTTACACTCAAGTATCGCTCAATGTGAATGATGCTATGCGACGGGCAAGAACAAATCTTATTGAAAAAATAGCTCATGAGTATGATGGTTTTGTTGAACAAACAGCAGGTAGTGCAGGTAATAATAGAGGCAACGACCAAGTAGCTGCTATAAAAAGTGCTGGTTTAGAAATAATTACGAAAGAAGTTGGGCGATTAAGGGTAACTTGTTCTACTGCTGATGAGACTGTTGATGTTAACGGCAACGTTACGGTGCACGTTGGCATAAGAATGAATTTGGCAGATATTGCAAAAGCATTATTAGAACAAACGCCAACGCCAAAAGATAACTTAACAAAAGACGAAAGAGATTTTGCAATGTGGCAACACGAACAAACTCAAGCGCAATTACAAAAATACTTGAGCGAAAAAAAAGCACTACAAAATAAATAGAAAATTGTTGAACATCAGACTGAATATTGAATAAATTTAATTAAAAATGAAGAGTTTATTTACTGCTATTTTTACTTTTTTCGTAAGTATATGTTTTTGTCAGTGTCCCATTAATAAACCAGAATGGGCAGACAATGGCGTTGTTTCTTTACCAAATTCAAAGATTAGACCTTTTTATGCTACAGGCTATACTTTGGAAGAGGCAAAAGAAAAAGTAGAGGAACAAAAACGAAAGGAACGTGCAAATTTAAAACAGCGAGTAGATGTTGATAATGGAGTTATAAATTATTCGTCAGGTTTTGATTATAGCTCTGGTAATGTAGTAGAATTTCATGAAAAATGTGGTAATCAATATCATTATTGGCAAATGGCACAGATTGTTGTTGATGTAGGATTGAATCCTATTCCGGAAAAAGTATCTTGGACAGACACATATACTTTTTCTGAATTAAAATTTCGTCCGTTTATTCCCGGAGTAGCACAAATTTATAAAGGTAATACCCCAAAAGGCGTTGGTTTTATTTTGGGACACGCAGGATTGGGTATCGGTATTGGGGTAGCCGAAGGTTTTCGAAGAACGAATGAAGGAAAAATAAACACCCACGACCCCAATCGGCGGCAATATTATATAGACCAAACCAATATGTACGCTAACATTCGCAATGGCTTGATTGCCGGAACGGTAGCCTTGTATGCGTGGAATGTGATAGATGGTATTGTTGCAAAAGGGAAATCGCATCTTCAAATAGCGGCAAATGTTGATATGCGTGTGATGCCTTATGCTGCATTGAATGCGAGTGGAGTTACGGTGGCGTTTAAATTTTAATAATGGTCTGAACTATGATTTTAATATGATTATAGTGATTGATATGATTATTGAAAAATCATAATAATCAAAAAATCACGCTAAAATCATAGTTCAGACAAAAAATAACAAACAAAAACAAATGAAAAAATTAATCTTTTTATTGGCATGTGCAATGTGTGTAATTCTATGCAGCAATTGCAGCAAAGAACCGCCTAATATGTTCGGCACAATTCACGGTGTAGTGATTGACAAAGAAACAGGCGAATCAATCGCCATAGCCGGCATAACGCTTAGTCCGGGCGGAGGAAACGCAGTAACAGGAGCTGACGGACGTTTTGAGTTTGTCAATCTCGACCCACAGCAATACATCATTGCAGCAAGTGCAGCAGGGTATAGAACAGACCGTAAAATCGTTACGGCGATAGTTGGAGAAATTGTATCGGCTAATTTTCTGTTAATCAAAAATCCGTAGAAGATGAAAAAAATAATTTTTGTAACAGTGTTACTTGCAACCATTGCTTTTGTGTGGTATGGTTGCAAAAAAGAGGAAGAAAAAGAAAAATTCGGTCGTATTCATGGCATTGTTACCGATGCCGATACACTAAAATTTGTAGAAGGGGTAAGTGTAGAGCTTGGTACTGCTTCCTTTTCCTTCTTTGACAATAACGGCATACCAAGCGGAATCAGAGTTTTAAAACGAACAGTAACCGGTAGTGATGGACGATATGAATTTCGAGAAGTAGATGCCGGTAATTCCTATTACGTGAAAGTAACGAAAAATAATTATGAAGAACAATATTACCCACTTACCGTAGAAAGCGGCAAAACAGCACAGGGGGATATATTGTTAAAGCCGATTATTGTCAACAACAATACCTACGTGGAACTGTCAGATGCAGGTATTATGATACAAGCAATGGACATTACCAGTGGTGCAATAAATAAAAGTACTGCAGAAACATTATGCAAAAATTCTACCGTTGGGGGATACTC
>WQTX01000145.1 GCA_009786075.1 Bacteroidota bacterium
CAAAGGCGCAAGTGCAACACTACACTCCCGAAGAATTGTATGAAAAAGTAAAAATAGACCAACTCTATTTTGTGGCTACCGGCGGCGGCGTAACGTTTGGCGGTGGCGAGCCGTGTTTATATGCCGATTTTATTACGAAATTCCGCACACTCTGTGGCGAAACGTGGAACATAACGCTGGAAACTTCGCTGAATGTTCCGCAAAAAAATATTGAAACTTTGCTGNCGGTTGTTGATTATTATATTGTTGATTGCAAGGATTTTAACAGTGAAATTTACAAACGCTACACCGGAAAAGATAATGCGCAAACGATTGCAAATTTGAAATTTTTGATTGCGCACGGTAAAACCGATAAAATTCGTATTCGAGTGCCAAAAATTGAGAATTACAATACCGAAACCGATATTCAAAACACTGTTTCGACTTTACAAGAAATGGGATTGAACGAGATAGAGATTTTTACTTATAAAGCCCCCTAAATCCCCCCTCAAGGGGGACTTGCTGAAGCAATTGATAAGAAATGAATAAAAACGATAAAACAAAGTAACAAAATGAACAAAATCAACGAATTAAACCACCAAGCCAAAGTCCCCCCTGAGGGGGGATTTAGGGGGGCTGGAAAGAAAACCTGCAAAATCCTAAAAGAAATTCGCACACAAATTGCCGAAAAAAACGACATAGAGTACATAACTTCGGAGTGCACCTTTCAAGGCGAATGTAAAGGCACCTGTCCCAAATGCGAGGAAGAAGTGCGCTACTTAGAAAACGAGCTGCGCAAACGCCAACAGCTTGGCAAGGTGGTTACCATTGCCGGTATTTCGCTTGGGGTGGCAGGGAGTTTTGCGGCTTGTGGTAATTCTCAAATGCAAGACGATGCGCATAGCGCTCCCAAGTTGGGAGGAATGACAGAATTTGTTGATACGCCAAAAGTTACAATTGTTAATTTTACCGAAACTGCAAATGTTGACACTATTGTTCCGAAATGTAATGTTGTGAAAAAGAAAAAGGGAGGGCAAGAGCTTGAACCTAAAGACTACCCTTATTATGAGGGAGTTATTATAGACCCATACCCGTTACTCGGCGACCCCATAACGCCCCCAATTGACCAATCCGAAAGAATTGAAAGAGTTCCCGACATAAAAGCAGAATATCCGGGTGGTATGCCTGCTCTTATGAAATTCCTTAATGAGAATATCAATTATCCGCAAGATGCTTTGGACGAAGGAGCTTCGGGTATAGTTATAGTTGAATTTGTGATAAAAATCGATGGTAGTATTGATAATGTAATCGTTGTCAAAAAAGTACACCCAAGTTTAGATAAAGAAGCTATACGAGTGGTGAAATTAATGCCCAAATGGAAACCGGGAAGCAATAATAGAGTAGCAGTTTCCTCGTATTTTCAATTGCCGGTGCAATTTAAACTTGAAAAGCCGAAACCAAAATTGGAAGAAAGCGTTCAAAAGGAGTAATTCAGATTGAAACTTTTCCAAAGTTTTAAACTTTGGAAAAGTTAAGAATGTAAAAAATGCAATTAGAATTATTTAAAGCATTTCTCAATCGCCCCCCACAGCGCATCAGCAGTTTTGTCCCACGAGAATTTTTGCAATTGAATTTTCGCATTTTCTTGCAAACGCTCATACGTTTTAGGATTATTTGCAATTTCTTTCATAGCCTCAGCAATAGAATTAACATCTTCGGGATTAACCAATAATGCCGCTTCGCCGCCAACTTCGGGCATTGAAGTAGTGTTCGATGTTATGACAGGTACATTGCAGGCAAATGCCTCTACGATTGGAATTCCAAAACCCTCAAACAAAGGTACATATACAAGCGCAAAGGCTGCGCCGAGCAATTCCGCTAATTCTTTGTTCGATACTCGTCCGGTAAAAACAATATCGTTATGCGCTGTGCTTTTTTCGTACACCGCACGAATTGTTTGCGCCATAAACATTGCTTCGCCTACAATTACTAATTTCATTGGCGAAGTGCTTTGTTGTTTAAATTGTTCAAAGGCTAATAAAAGCCGTTCAATATTTTTGCGAGGGTGCAGCGAACCAACGTACACAAAATAATTTTCGCCGGAAGTGTATTTTTGTTTTATCACATTTTTATCGTACAAGCCCAAAGATTTAAATTCGCTGCTTACGCCATTGTACACCACATCAATTTTATTTTCGTCAATGCCGTACATTTGGGCAATATCGAGTTTCGAGAATGTAGAAACCGTTGCAATGCGTGTTGCCGCTCGTGCGTATTGCGGGAAAAATTTACGATAATACCAGCGCACCAAAGGCGTAAGATGCTGCGGATTGTGTTCAAAATTGAGGTCGTGAATTACATTTACCACCGGAATTTTACAATTTAAAGGAATATAGCCGTCGGTAGAAACAAACACATCGGCTTTCAACGATTTAAGCACACGAGGCACTTGCACATGAAACCAAAACCACCATAAAAACGGGTGCCGTGATTGAAAGGGCACAATAATGGGCACAACATTGGGCGCAAACACATAACTTTTGTCATACATGCGGTCGAAAAGCAAATAAAAGGTGTGTTCGGGGTGGTTTTCGCACAATCGTTTAACCGTTTCGTAGGTAAAACGACCAATTCCTTCCAATTTGTTTTTGATTAGTAAGCGGGTGTTTATTGCAATAACAAGCCCCCTCCCAGCCTCCCCCTCAGGGGGGAGGGGCAAGGACTGTGGTTTATCATTCAATATCGTATCGTTTTTATTCATATCTTCTCAATAGCTTCAGCAAGTCCCCCCTGAGGGGGGATTTAGGGGGCTTTAAAGAAATCCCAATTTTAATTTTGCCTCATCGCTCATACAATCCTGATTCCATTCCGGCTCAAACACAATCTTTACAAATACTTGTTCGATACCTTCAATCAATTTTAAGCGAGTTTCTATTTCATACACAATAATTTCCGCCATAGGGCAGGTGGGCGAAGTAAAGGTCATTTCAATGGAAACTTCGGGCAGTTTGTCAATATTTATATTGTAAATTAAGCCCAAATCATAAATATTTGCCGGAATTTCGGGGTCGTAAATATTTTTGAGGGTTTCTACAATTTGGTCGTATATGGGGGAATTGCTCATCTGTTTATTTTTTGATATTCAATAGATATTCGTTGATATTCAATTGATAAATGCTTCGCGATAAAACGCTTTGCTGATAAATGCCTTCGGCGATAAATTTTATCGTGCGTAGCACATTTATCAGCGTAGCGTTTTATCAATATTTATCAATGTTGTTGTTTATATTGAAACGCAGTTGCATATAATTTCATCTGTTTTATCATAGCCACAAGTCCATTGGAGCGAGTGGGCGAGAGGTTTTCTTTTAAACCTATTTTTTCAATACAATATAAATCGGTATTCAAAATATCGGCAGGGGTTTGATTTGAAAAAATACGAACGAGCAGGGCAATAATTCCTTTGGTAATTACGGCATCGCTGTCGGCGGTAAAAATTACTTTGCCGTCTTGCAATTCGGCAAAAAGCCACACTTTTGATTGACAGCCTTTTATGGTGTTTTGTTCGGTTTTGTGTTCGGGTGCAATGTGCGGCAATTCCTTAGCTAAATCAATGATATATTGGTATTTATCGAGCCAATCGTCGAAAATCGAAAATTCCTCGATTATTGCATCTTGTATTTCGTTTGTAGTCATAGAGTTCCTAAAAATTTTACGCAAAAGTAAAAAATTATAAGATTGGTGCAGTTGTTTTTTTTGAATTTTTTCGGAATGGTATTTTTCTTGCACAAATTAGATTTTTGTTAATTTGTATTGCTTTTTCCTTATTTTTGTGGTTGAGGTAAAACGTCTGCGGCAAACCCGCCCCAACAAAATGGACAAAATAAACAAAGAACATATTAAACAGGCGGTATATGATATTGTATGCCTTATACCTCGTGGGCGAGCTACGAGTTATGGGGCTATTGCCAAAGCAGCCGGTTTTCCCAATGTATCGAGAATGGTAGGGAAAATAATGAGCCAATGCGATTCTGCCGCTACTTGCATACCGGCGCACCGTGTTGTGAACAGTCAAGGATTGTTGTCGG
>WQTX01000146.1 GCA_009786075.1 Bacteroidota bacterium
ACAAATGAATATCAATAATTTAAAAAATTTTTATCGTATATTTGGCGAGTTGTGCAACAGACACGAGCGGTTTCACGCAAGCGGGGGTGTATGCCCGCAGAAAGTTTTGTGGGAATTTGGAAGTTTGTCGCCCGCCCGAACCTTTGTGGAACCCCCGCCTGCGTGAAGCCGCCACCACGTTGGGCGCAAGCGGGCGACAGGGCGGTGCAAACAGCAAGAGTGCCAAAATGTTAGCAACAAGAAACCTGACACAGTATAAACTAAATTTTTTATTAATTTTAATTTTTTATTTTTATGTACAAAGTCAGATTTAATTTGAGAAACGTGGTGAAGACAGTAGCCATTCTCGCAGTAACAACAATGTTTTCGGGTTGCGACAAAGACCCGAATGATAACCCAAACAATCCGCTTGTCCCAAGTAGCGTTTTAAACTTTACGGCAACGGCGGGCAATGAACAGGTCAGTTTGTCGTGGGACATTCCGTCTAACAATGGCGGTTCGGAAATTACAGGTTACGAAGTAACACGCGACAATTGGGCAAGCAAAGTAAGCAAAACGGCAAACGAACGCTCGCATACCTACACAGGTTTAACCAACGGCACGGAATATACTTTTAAAGTACGTGCGGTTAATGCCAGCGGCGCAGGTGCAGAAAGCACACAAACGGCAACACCGACAACAGACCCAACGGGCGACATAATTGCCGAAGGTCAATATGATGACAATTTCAAATGGACACTCAACTCAAAGGGGGTTTTTACTTTGGAAGGAAGTGGCGATATGGAAAATCGTTACCAAGGTAGTTCTCAACTTCCTTGGAGTGAATACATTAAGGATATAAAAACAATTGTAATACCTGCGGGACTTACTGCGATAGGAAGATTTACCAGCGGCTCTATGGATAATATATTTAACACTACATCAACATTAAAACATACAAGTTACATCGTTGATGAAAATAATTCAAATTATTCAACCGAAAATGGAGTTCTATTTAACAAAGATAAAACAGAATTGATTTCTTATCCAAAAGGTAAAGTAGGAGCATATACCATTCCGCAAAGTGTTATTTCTATTTCCAGTTGGTCATTTTCTAACTGTGCAGAATTAAGTTCGGTTGTAATGCAGGAGGGGCTTGTAAATCTTTCATATTATGGTTTTGGCTATTGTACTTCCTTAACATCAGTTTCAATTCCAAGTACAGTTAAATCAGAAGGTGGAGGTTGGTGTTTCAATAATTGCACAAGCCTGACACACATAAATGTAGCAGAAGGAAATACAGTGTACGCTTCAATAGACGGTATATGGTTTAGCAAAACAGCAACAGGGTTGGAAGTAAAAAAATGTCCCGAAGGAAGAGAAGGTGCGGTTACAATTCCCGAAGGTGCGACAATAGCATACAGTGCATTTAGTAGTTGTAGAAAAATAACATCTGTAAGTATTCCAAATTCAGTAGTTTCTATACCGACATACGCATTTAGTTATTGCACGAATTTAACATCAATAACACTTCCAAGTTCTGTTACAGAAATTAACAATGGGGCATTTTCTTCTTCGGGAATAAAAAGTATTCGTGTATTGAGACAAGAGCCACCTACTTGGAGCCTTAATTCGGGTTATGGTACTTTTAATAACGCGGCAGTTACATTGTACGTGCCGATAGGTAGCAAAGTCAAATATGAAATTGCAGATAATTGGAAAGATTGTGCCAATATAATAGAAGAATAATATGTAGTAATAGAAAAAATGCAATGCACACATTATCAAGCGGGCTTCGCCCGCTTGATAATATTATTTTTACGAATATTCATATTATTTCAAAAAACAATTGTATCTTTGCATTTCAAAAACGTTTGCGATAATAGTTGATTTTCGACCAATAACGCAAACAAAATAAAAAAGGAATGACAGAAGAAACGACATATAAAATTAAAGATTACATAGCCGACTTGCAAAAAAGAGGTAAAAGGTACTTTTTGCAGGAGGAAATCAAAGATAAATTTCCTTCATTTTCTGATTTCGCAATTACGAGCGCATTGAAACGACTTACTGAAAACAAAAAAATTGTTTCCGTTTGGCGAGGTTTTTATGTAATTATTTCGGTTGAATATGCAAAAAATGCAATGTTGCCGCCATTTTTATATCTTGATACCTTGATGAAATATCTTGATAGACCGTACTATTTTGCGCTACTAAATGCAGCAGAGTTTTACGGAGCCGCGCACCAACGTCCTCAACAATACTCTGTCGTAACCGTTTTACCGCCTTTGAGAGATACGAACAAAAGAAATACAAAAATCAACTATATTTCTACTCGAAAAGAAATTCCGCAAAAATGGTTAAGGCAGTTTAAGACGCAATCGGGATATATTCAAGTTTCTTCACCAGAACTTACCGCCGCAGATTTAATAACCTTTCAAAAAGAAATAGGAGGTTTAAATCGTGCCTGCAACGTACTTTATGAACTTATGGAAGTTGTGAAATTCGGAAAATTAGACAGTGCTTTTTTTGAATATGTTCCAACTTCTACCATACAGCGTTTAGGTTATTTGCTTGAAAATGAATTGGAACAATCCAAACAAGCGGAAATTTTGTATTCAAAAGCCAAAACGCATAATTGCAAATTTCAGAAAATTCCATTGAAATATGGTAAATCAACAGAAAATTGTGAAACAGATGTAAAGTGGAAAATTATTGTAAATGAATATATTGAATTAGACGAAATGTAAACGATTGAATTATGGTTATAGAAGACGCAATATTAGAATGGGAACAAGAACACCCTTGGCAATTGAAATCTCAAATAGAACAAGATTTGATAATTTGCCGTGCTTTATGTGCTTTGTACAATGATGAATATTTGTCAGAACATTTGGCGTTTCGTGGCGGTACCACTTTGAACAAAATTTACCTGAACCCACAACCACGCTATTCGGAAGACATTGATTTGGTACAAATTAACGCAGAGCCAATCAAAGAGACGATAGATAAAATTCGTAATGTGCTTTCGTTTCTTGGGAAACCTGTCGTAAAACAAAAAGCACACAACAACACGTTGATTTTCAGATTTAATTCCGAAATTCCGCCGATAATTCCAATTCGGTTGAAAGTAGAAATCAATACGAGAGAGCATTTTAACGTTTTAGGACTGATACAACACGAATTTTCTGTTAATAGTCAATGGTTTTCAGGTAATTGTCAAGCAACAACTTATCATTTGGAAGAATTGCTCGGAACTAAAATGCGAGCATTGTACCAACGCAGAAAAGGGCGTGATTTATTTGACTTGTGGAAAGCATTATCAACACAAAACGTTGATACAGACAAAATTATTCGCTGTTACAGAGAATATATTGGTTTCGTAGTAGATAATCCACCAACGCAAAAAGAGTATTTGTTGAATATGGAGCAAAAAATTGAAGATACGGAATTTTTGGGCGATATTGAGATGTTACTACGACCAAATGAAGTTTATAATCCACAAGAAGCGTGGGAGTTAGTAAGAAAAGAATTGATAGAAAAGTTATGAAAACACCTGCACCTAACGGGCGTAGCCGTTGCACAACCGGCAAAATTTTGTTTAAATATCAAAAATACCACTTCAAATAAGCCTTTTTATTGAGGCTTATTTTTTTATTGAGATAATTGCAGTTTAAAAAATGAAGGCTTATTTTGGTTTACAATGAAGATTGGGAGTA
>WQTX01000147.1 GCA_009786075.1 Bacteroidota bacterium
TTGTGTAATAGAAGTTGATGAGGTATTGTTGTTTGTTGCTGTATTCGATATACCGTGACAAGTTCCGGTATTGTTTGCTCCAAGAGAAGATGTCGAAAATACACCGACAGCATTTCCGGCACCGGAATAAGTATTGTTTGTTGTAGTATATAATCCATACAAGACGTTGGAAGTTGCCAGTGTATTGTCTATTCTGAGTTTCGATGAGGCTGCGGTAGATGACAAACCAAGCCACAGATTAGCAGTAGTAGGATTAAGATAGAGGTTGCTGCCGGAAGCTTGCCACGTGGGTGCTTGTGAAAATACTGTGGCGGTTGCGAAATTAAGAATTAAGAAAATTGCTGTTTTTTGAAAATGTTTGTTCATATTATTATGGTTTTAAAAATTTGGAGGGCAAAGAAATTATAAATCAATGTTATTTGCAAAAAATTACACGGTAGACTAAACCATAATCAACGGTAAAATTTACTTGGTTTTATGGTAAATTTTACCGTGAAGCAGTTCCGAATAACGGGCAAAAAAGTCTTCTTGCAGTATTTCCGATATGTGAAACAGCAAATCAATATCAAAAAACGCATACACCAATGTCTCATTTTTTATTATCTTTGCAATTCCTATTTCCTAACTCCTAATTCCTAACCCCTAAGAAAAAATGCTTCGCACCACTCGAATTATAATAGCCGCAACGTTTGCAACGCTTATCACACTTTTGTTTTTAGATTTTACAGGCACTTTGCACAAGTATTTTCATTGGCTTGCGCACTTGCAATTTATTCCGGCTTTGTTGGCTGTCAATATTGGAATTGTTGCCGGACTGCTCATTCTTACGCTTGTTTTGGGGCGTTGGTATTGCTCTGTAATTTGTCCACTTGGAGTGTTTCAAGATTTGGTTGGGCGCGTTGCAAAATTATTTAGCAAGAAAAAGAAAACCCGTTTTTCGTATTCAAAACCGTTACCTTGGTTGCGTTGGGGATTTGTGGTACTTATCATTGGTGCTTTTTTGTTGAGTATCAATTCCATTGTTTCCACCTTAGACCCTTATGCTGCGTATGGACGAATGGCGCACAATTTTTTGCAACCGCTGTATAAATACGCCAACAACTTTTTAGCCTACCTTGCCGAACGTGCCGGTAGTTATGCCTTTTATCGTGTTGAAATAATTATGCACGTGGGCTCGGCACTGGTTGTTGCCATTGTAACTTTTGTGGTGGTGGGTATTATGGCGTGGCGCAGCGGTCGGTCGTATTGCAACACAGTGTGTCCGGTGGGAACGGTTTTAGGATTTTTTTCACGATTTTCGGTTTTCAAAATTCGTATTGCTCCTGCAAGTTGCAACAAATGCGGATTGTGCGAACGAACCTGTAAATCTTCCTGCATTGACAGCGAAAATAAGAAAATTGACCATAGTCGTTGTGTTGCCTGTATGAATTGTTTGGGCATTTGCAACAAACAAGCTCTGACTTATTCTGCTCCGCAAAAAAATACAGTTTCGCTTGCTGAAGAAAATACCGATACCAATCGCCGTTCGTTTTTGAGCATCGCCGGATTGTTTGCCCTTACGAGCGTAGTAAAAGCCCAAGATATAAAAATGGATGGCGGCTTGGCTGTGATTGAAGACAAAAAAATTCCAAATCGTCAAACACCAATTTTTCCGGCAGGAGCGGAAAATGCACGGCAATTTTCGCAACGCTGCACGGCTTGTCAATTGTGCGTTTCGGTGTGCCCCAACCATGTGTTGCGTCCGTCGAACGAATTGAGTACTTTGATGCAACCGCACTTATCATTTGAGCGGGGTTACTGCCGTCCGGAATGTACAAAATGCAGCGAAGTGTGTCCTTCGAGAGCAATTCAACGAGTTACGAGAGAAGAAAAATCGTCAATAAAAATAGGTTCCGCCGTGTGGATTAAAGATAATTGCTTAGTGTTTGCCAATGGCATTCGCTGCAACAATTGCGCCCGCCACTGTCCAACGGGGGCTATTCAAATGGTGCCGGTTAACGGCAACGATGAAAAATCTCTTTCATTCCCAAGCATCAATAATGAACGCTGCATTGGTTGCGGAGCGTGCGAATTTGTATGTCCGTCGCGTCCGTTTAGCGCAATGTTTGTGAATGGGGTGGAAGTGCAGAGAGTGATATAAACCCCTCCCGACCTCCCCTCAAGGGGAGGAGTATGAAAAAAGATTACATCTTTTTTCCGAAGTCCCCCTTGAGGGGAACCGAGCTTGCGAGCTCAGCGTAGCTAATTTAGGGGGCTTTATAAAAAAACTATTTTTTCTTATACCCATACACCGCGTTTTCGCCCAATTCCTCTTCTATGCGAAGCAATTGATTGTATTTTGCCATACGGTCGGAGCGGCTCAGCGAACCGGTTTTTATTTGTCCGGCATTGCAGGCTACGGCAATATCGGCAATGGTGGCATCTTCGGTTTCGCCCGAACGGTGCGATACTACCGATGTGTAGCCGTGCCGGTGCGCCATTTCTATGGTATTCAACGTTTCGGTCAAAGTGCCAATTTGATTTACTTTTATCAAAATTGAATTGGCGCATTTTTCTTTAATGCCCCGTTCCAAAAATTCAACATTGGTAACAAATAAATCATCGCCCACAAGTTGGCAACGGTTGCCAATTTTTTCAGTCAGTAGTTTCCAGCCAGTCCAGTCATTTTCGCTCATGCCGTCTTCAATAGAATCAATGGGGTATTTTGCAAGCAATTCTTCCAAATAAGCTACTTGTTCTTGCGATGTCCGTTTTTTGCCGGCACTGCCTTCAAATTTACTGTAATCATACATACCGTTGGTGTAAAATTCCGAAGCTGCGCAATCCAAACTAATCATAATATCTGTGCCGGCTTTGTAACCAGCTGTTTCTATAGCTTTTACGATTGATTCCAAAGCATCTTCGGTTCCATTGAGAGTGGGTGCAAAACCACCTTCGTCGCCTACCGAAGTGCTCAATCCTCTATCGTGAAATAATTTTTTTAATGTGTGAAAAACCTCAGCACCCATGCGTAATCCTTCTTTAAACGAAGTGGCGCCAACCGGACGAATCATAAATTCTTGAAAGGCAATAGGCGCATCGGAATGAGAACCGCCATTGATAATATTCATCATTGGCACGGGCAACACATAAGTGTTTACGCCGCCAATATACCGGTATAAAGGAATTTGCAGGAAATTTGCCGCAGCTTTTGCAACAGCAAGCGACACTCCCAATAGTGCATTTGCCCCTAAATTCGATTTGGCTTTAGTACCGTCGAGTGCAAGCATTTTTGTATCAATGCCGATTTGCTGCAAAGCCGAACAGCCAATAAGCGCAGGTGCAATAATTTGGTTTATATTATCAACGGCTTTTTGTACGCCTTTTCCACCGTAGCGATTTGCGTTGCCGTCACGCAACTCCAATGCCTCGTGTTCGCCCGTTGAGGCTCCCGATGGTACCGAAGCTCGTCCCATTACGCCATTTTCTAACACTACATCAACTTCTACTGTTGGATTTCCACGAGAATCAAGTATTTCTCTGCCTATAATTTTTTGAATATTCATAATTGCTATTTTTTAATCAATGTCGTTTAGTTAAGTAATTTTTCAATCTTCGTGTCTTCATGCCGTCGTGTCTTCGTGTTCATTTTTTGCGCGCAAGCGCGTTTTTTTAGAGTAAACA
>WQTX01000148.1 GCA_009786075.1 Bacteroidota bacterium
CCGGTGTGTCAAAGTCTTCGCTGTAATAAGGGAGATCTTCAAAAGACACAACGGTCATTGTCATTTCTTCGGGTAAAAGAGTTTGCGCCAAATGCAACAATTTTTTATTGTAAGAATCTTTGCGCAAACTGCCGCAAAAAGCTGCAATTTTTATTGAATTTTGCATAATGTAAAGTTTAAAGTTATTCTATTACGATTTTTTTTAATTTTGTTAATCTTAATAATCTTATGAAAATTATGGTTCAGGCAATCATAGTTTAGACAATCCACGATTCCGCAACAACGCATTCACATCCGGCTCTTTGCCTCTAAAATTCTTATATAAAACCATTGCGTCTTCAATACCGCCGCGGGCAAAAATTTCGAAACGTAATTTATGTGCTAAATCAGGGTCGAAAATATTTCCTCTCTCTAAAAATGCTTCAAATGCATCGCTGTCAAGTTGTTCAGCCCAAAGATACATATAATAACCGGCAGTATAGCCGCCTGAAAAAGTGTGCGTAAAATAAGTGCTTCTGTGACGCGGTGGAATTTGTGAAATTAAACCGTACTTTTCCATTGTGGCTTTTTCAAATTTTACTGCATCAAAATCCCGTGGAATTTCTGTTAACAAATGATATTCCATATCTAAATAAGCAGATGCCAAAAACTCAGTAGTGGCAAAACCTTGACCGTACATTTCGTTTTGTTCAATTTTTTTTACCAAAGATGCCGGAATGGCAGCACCGGTTTTATAATGTTTAGCATATACTTTCAGCACTTCCGGTTCAAATGCCCAATGTTCCATAATTTGCGCTGCAAATTCACCGAAATCTCTTTGGTTTCTACTTGTTCCGTAATACTTGGTTTCTCTAAACAAACCATCCAAAGCGTGTCCAAATTCATGAAAGAACGTATTAGCTTCGCTGGTGGTCAACAAAGCAGGTTTATCTCCGGAAGGACGTGTGAAATTACAGGCAATGGTAATAATCGGGAAAATGCGGCTTCCGTTTTCGTCATAAGTATGCGAACGGTAATGTCCGCACCAGGCGCCGCCGTTTTTCATGCCTGGGCGCGGATGCATATCCAAATACACGATGCCCAAAATGCTGCCATCTTTGTCTTTACATTTCCAAGTCGTAGCTTCCGGATGAGGAACGGGTATGTCATGCAATTCTTCAAACGTGATGCCCCAAAGGCGGTTGCACACGTAAAAAATGCCATCACGCACATTTTCCATTTTAAAATATTGACGAATCACTTCTTGATCAATATCATATTTTTGTTGTTTAGATTTATTGAAAAAATAACGCCAATCGGCTGGAGTAGAAGGTAATGTGACTTTTTGTTTTTTCATTATTTTTTCAATGTCATTCAATTCGTTTTTTGCCATTCTTAAAGAAGGCGCCCATATTTTATCCAAAAATACCATTACTGTTTCAGGGTTTTTCGACATGCGATCTTCGATGGCTAATTCAGCAAAGTTTTCGTAGCCCATTAGCTTAGCACGCTCCAAACGCAACGTAACAATTCTTTCAATAATCTCTTTGTTATCCTTATCATTATTATTGTTAGCACGATTGAGATAAGCGGTCAAAATTTCGGTACGCAGCTCGCGATCGTCGGCATTTTGCAAAAACGGCATGATGCTCGGATTGTCTAACCCGAAGTAAAAAGCGCCTACATCATCCACTTTTTGTGCACGAGATTTAGCATCAGTCATTTGCGCATCCGACAAACCCGAAAGTCGCGATTTATCGTTTACTTTTAAAATAAAAGCGGCTGTTTCGGAAAGCAAGTTCTGACGGAATTTCAATTGCAAATCAGATAGTTCACTGTTTATTTCACGCATTTTTGCTTGCTCTTCCGGTGGTAAATCCGCACCACTGCGAACAAAATGGCGGTAGGTATTTTCTAACAGTCTCTTTTGTTCAACATTCAAATTCAACTGATCTTTTTGCTCATAAACAGCTTTCACACGCTTGAACAGATCAGGATTCAGGTTAATATCATCGTAATGCTTACTTAACATAGGCGAAAATTGGCGCGCCAATGCTTGCAGTTCAGGATTATTATTCACGCTTGTAATACCATTAAATACAGGTGCTACTTTGCGTAATAGCTCACCCGATTTGTCCATGGCAACAATTGTATTTTCAAATGTAGGTGCTTCAGGATTGCGAATAATTTTCCAGATTTGCGCCATTTCTTCCACCATTCCCGCTTGATAAGCAGGCATAAAATGTTCGATTTTAATTTCATTGAAAGGAGGAACACCGTATGGCGTATCCCATTCTTTAAAAAATGGATTGTTTTGTGAAAATGCTTGTAGACCAATGAAAATAGCAATGATAAATGATAGCAATGATTTCATAAGGATGATTTTAGAATTGAGCCACGAAGATAGAGAATATTTTGAATATGGATTTTTTGTGAGAAAAAATATAAATTCGCAGCAAAAAGCAAATTCCGGATTTGCTAAAAATGGTACAATATAAAAAAGAGGCCAAGTAACTACGTAATTCTACAATATCAACACAAATGTGCCGGCGACAATTAATGCGCCGCCGATGAGTAATTTGATATCGAACGGTTCTTTTAATAGAACGAGCGAGAAAAGTATAACAAATACGATACTGAGTTTATCTATGGGGGCAACTTTCGACACAGGCCCTGTTTCCAATGCCCTAAAATAAAAAATCCACGAAAGCCCTGTTGCCAATCCCGAAGCGATTAAAAAAATCAGGTTCCGTTTGCTTATTTCTTTTACATTTCCCAGTTCGCCGCTCAACAAAACAATTCCCCATGCCATAAAAAGCACGATAACAGTTCTAATGGCGGTGGCTACATTCCCGCTTATTCCCTTAACGCCTACCTTTGCTAAAATAGCTGTGAGCGCAGCAAATACGGCTGATAAAATGGCATAGAATTTCCACATAAGGCATTTTTTGTTTACGATTTTTCCAATTGCAATTTTACATCGTTCAACACATTCATATAATTAATAAATGCTTGATAAGGAGAAGGATACACTTCGAAATGTTTTTTTACTGCAATTTGTGGAAACCATTTGGTGCCCATAAAATTATAATATAGTGCGTTTTGCATACGTAACCACGCTTGTTTGGCTTCTTCATTTTTAGAGGCTAAATAAAATGGTTCTGATTTGTAAAGTTGTTCAAATGCTTCTTGTTGCAGCTCATTGCCCAACCATTCATTAATATCTTTTTCATCGCCGGAGCAAGAGATGGGCCAAGGCACATGCAAAGTAGCAGCTTGCGCTTTTGATTTTAACGCTTCTTTAGGCATAATGAAACTAAATTTTTGCGCTTCTGCCAATTGCGCAAAAAGTGCATGAAAGAAATCGAAGATGCCGGTTTCCTTAGTATGGTAATCTCCAATGGTTTCGTAATCGAAATAAAGATTGATGAATTGCGCGTCGGAGGCGATACCACTTAAAAACTTTACATATTTTTCTGCCGTGAGCGGATATTCGCTCCACGATTGATCCGAAAAACGTAAAGTAATATCATCGCAAAGTTGATAACTTCTCAGCAAGAGTTTTTGTTCCGTTTGAAAAGGGTTGCAATATAAATAGCACGGACTTTTCCAGCCCAAAATATGTTTGGCGCCTTCCGT
>WQTX01000149.1 GCA_009786075.1 Bacteroidota bacterium
CTGTTCAAACGAAGACGCGGCACGCCACGTCTCTACAGAAAACGTAACCGAAATCAAAGGATTATTCACGTCCGCCGATTTCCCGTAGGAAAGCAATTTCCCGTCCAATTCTTCAAGCGTGTAAACACGGTTGCTGTTCAGTATGCGAATATTCGCCGAAGTAATGTTCCCGAGCAAATCAAAAAATCGAGGTTGCACATCGGCTTTTATAAATAAATTTTGGTTTTGCGAAACTACCAAAACCGCTTGTCCGGCTTCTACAAATTGTCCATTGCGCACCAACACACGGGTAACAAATCCGTTCATGGGCGAACTGACACTTTGTTTTCCTGCCGAAAAATTACGCCGCAGGTTATTGTAATTGGCTTCGACATTTGTGAACTCTGTTTTTGCTTGCAATAATTCACTTTGCGAAACAATATCATTTTTTGCTAATGCTGATTTGCGCTCATATTCCGCTTTTGCACGGTTATATTCGCTTTCGGCTTGGGCATAACGCACAGCAAGATTATTGTCGGTGGTGGCGCTGCCGTCAATAAAAAGAAGCGTTTGTTCGGCGCCGATTGCTTTTCCTTCGGTTATTGCAGAAGGAAAAACAACAATGCCGCTTGTTTTTGCCGAAATAATCCGCTCGTCGCCTTGCGAAGGTTGTATTTGCGCTGTTGTACGAATAATTTGTCCGAATGGAACAGGTTGAATTTCTTCGGTGGCAAAATCTATTTTTGCTTGTTGTTCTTTGGTAAATGCTACAACATTAACGCTTTCAAGAATCGTAGCATCTTCGTGGTTGTCTGTTTCATGGTCATGTCCCGAACAATTTTCATGGTCGTGGTCATCTTTTTCGTGCGTGTGATTACACGCTATTATAGCCGTAGACAAGACTATAATAAGTATAAAATATTTTTTCATTGTGCTGATTTTTCAAATAATATAATACATTTACACTCTTTCTACTTATTTTCACAAGAGCGTTCTCCCCCCTTGAGGGGGAGTTAGAGGGGGCTTTAATCAGCAAACAGGTGGCGCCCTCAACCCAATAGAACGGGCAACAAATTCCGAATAAAAAATTGGAACAAAAGGAATTTCGCCAAAATCAAACTCTGTGTAATAGTAAGTTTGAGGCAGATAGTAATTCGAAATCATAAAACAACAAACAGTGCAATTGTGAGAATGATGTTTTGTTATTTTGTATGAGCGAGCAAAAGTGTAAAAATCATTCAGAAGGCAATTGTCAATTGTGCAGCAAGTGATATTGTTGTGTTTTTCATGCTCACAATCATGGTTTTCATGTGAATGTTGTTCTTCACAATCAAGTTCGTGATGTTCAGTAATTGAATGTGAATTTCCGCTGTGATGATGCACAACGGCTGAATGTGCCACCATACAAACGGTAACAAACAATAAAAATGTAGCTGTTATTGTTTTTTTTATGCTCATCGGGTAATGCGTTTGGGAACAAATATACAACTTTTTTGGAATAATACAAAAAAGAAAGGGTGTCAAACCTCCCGGCGAGCACCCTTTCCACCCTAAAAATAGTGTTGCTTCTTTTATATATATGGCTGTATATATGTTCTGTTTTTGTGTTTAATTTGTGTGTGATTTACATTTACAAAGATAGTACATGATAACCCCGAAGTCAAGAAAAACGGAATGAGAAAACGCATAGCAAAATATGATATTGCCATGTAATAAAATATTGTACAACTGCGCACAAAAATATGACAAGAGACAGTTTACTCTCTTGTATTACACTCCGTTAGGACTTGTGTGAGAACAAGCTATCACAATATGAAAGTTAAAACTCTGGCGTTACTACATAAAAAAATCTCTTCCCGATTGCACCGGAAAGAGATTTTTATATTCTATGTCATTCCTGCGCAGGCAGGAATCCCCCGTCAATTGATATGAGATTCCTGCCTGCGCAGGAATATGACGGTAGAGAAGGTAATATTTACCCTTTTCTCATTTTATTCAACGAAAGGTAAATAATCGGAAGAATTCCGGCAGTGTTGAAAATGAGAATACAAACAAACCACGTTTTGTGATGGTTTTTTGCAGCTCGCCACAGAGCAAGACCTTTCCATATTAATTCCCAAATGATTAAAAGACAAATGGTTACAGTAAAAAACGGATTGTCCATAGTAAACTGCGTGCTAAAATCGATTAATGGTTTCCACATGATAGTAATGTTTTAAAATTATTTACAAATATATAAAAAAAATATGAATTCTCGCATATAATACATAATAAAAAAAAAGAAAGGGCGTCAACCTCCCGGCGAGCGCCCTTTCCACCCTAAAAATAGTGTTGCTTCTTTTATAATATGATTATGTATATATTCTATTTTTTGCGTTTACATTGTGTGTGTTTTACAATTACAAAAATAATACATGATAACCCCGAAATCAAGAAAAACGGCATGAGAAGGCGCATAACGAAGTATGGCAATACTGCATTATAAAACGTAATAGCACGCACTATAAAATATAATAGCACACACCGCAAAATATGACGGGTGGCAGTTTTATCAAAAGAAAAACGATTTTTGAAAATCCTTATCTGCCTTGTTTTGAGCTACATAGAGCGGCGCTCCGGTGTAAGGATTTGTTTTGGTGTAGTACATAGTGGTAGCCAAAGTCATAGGCGTTGGCGTGAAATCTTGTACCTGTTCGGGTTGCAGCCGGAGCGATTGCAGGCGTTTTTGTAATTGTTGCATATCGCCGGCGGTGCAGCCCGGATGTGCCGAAATAAAGTAGGGAATGAGTTGTTGTTTAAGCCCAAAGCGAATATTGTAATCGTCGAATTGTTGTTTGAATTTTTCAAACGATGCGAATGAGGGTTTTCGCATAAGCGTTAAAACATGGTCTTGCGTATGTTCGGGGGCTACTTTCAATCGTCCCGAAACGTGATGCCGCAGTAATTGTTCGGTATATTCCCGTTCGCCCACGCTGCCTTGCAGTAAATCCAAACGAATGCCGCTACCAATAGTTATACGTTTAATACCTTGTACGCCAAGCGCTTTCTTATATAATTGTATTAATGCTTTGTGGCTATCGTTCAAATTTTTGCACTTTTGGGGAAATAAACACGAAGCGCGAGCGCATTGTTTGCAAAGTTCTTCATTTTTTCCGCGCATGGCATACATATTTGCCGAAGGACCGCCCAAATCGCTAATGTGTCCTTTGAAATAAGGCATCGAACTCACAACTTGCAATTCTTTCAAAATAGATTGTTCGCTACGACTTGCAATATATTTGCCTTGATGGGCGGCAATTGAGCAAAAACTACAGGCTCCAAAACAACCACGATGTATGGTTATGGAATTTTGTATCATTTCAAACGCCGGAATTGCCGGTTTTTTTGCGTAGCGGCTGTGCGGCATTCGGGTGTAAGGCAGGGCATATACGGCATCAAGTTCTTGCGTGGTAGGTTGCGCAAACGGCGGGTTGATTATGATGAAAGAATTTTTGCAGGCTTGCACAATTGGGCGAGGTTCGTGTTTGTTCGTTTCGCTTTCCATAGCGCAAAATGCCTGTGCGTAGGCTTTTTTGCTTTGCACGCACTCTTCGTGCGAAGGAAGTATGAGGGTGTTGTCAGGTATGTGGCTTCGGCTCC
>WQTX01000150.1 GCA_009786075.1 Bacteroidota bacterium
AAAAGTATTTTACATATTATTAAAAAGGAGATTTTTATGTCTTTCAAAAAATTACCTTACGGAAAATCTAATTTTGCCGATTTGATTGAAAGCGGCTTTGCTTATGTTGATAAAACTCGTTTTATTGAATCGTTAGAAAACGAGAATAACGCATACCAATTTTTTATTCGCCCACGCAGATTCGGCAAAAGTTTGTTTTTATCTACATTAGAACACTACTACAACATAAATGAAAAAGATAAATTTGAAAGCATTTTCGGTAATCTCTATATCGGAAAACATCCGACACCGGAAAGAAATACTTATGCAATTATGAAATTTAATTTTTCGGGCTTAGACACAGGTAGTCACGAAAAATTTGAGGTGTCTTTCTTAAATAGAATAGAGCAAAATGTCAGTGTGTTTTTAGAAGATTACAAAAACCTTTTTTCAGAATCAGCAAATTTCCTACAAGAAATCAGAGAGCAAAAACCGGGAGTTGGCGCATTAGATTTTGCTTATAGAGCCGCAAGAGAGTCCGGCGTTCCGATTTTTGTGATAATAGATGAATACGACCATTTTGCAAACAATTTAATAGCAATGGGGGAAAAATACACGGAAGATGTAAAAAGAGGCGGTATTGTCAGAACATTTTACGAACAAATTAAAAGCGGAACGGACTCTGTTGTCCGCCGAATATTCATAACAGGCATAAGTCCTATGATGGTAAATGACCTTACAAGCGGTTTTAATATTTCGGATAACTATAGTTTAGATGCCATATACAATGAAATGCTTGGTTTTACCAAAGAAGAAGTAAAATGGCTTATGCAGGAATCAGGGGTCGATAAAGTAAAGATAAAAGTCGATATGGAAACATATTATAACGGATATATGTTCAATAAAAACGGGAAAAACAAAGTTTATAATCCTCAAATGGTTTTGTTTTTATTTAATCAAATATTAAGATTAGGCGAACAGCCGGAAGAGATTATTGACCACAATTTGCGGACGGATTATTCACGATTACGCCGTTTGGCAGAAAATGAAAACAACAGAAAAAAACTTTTGCAGATAGTAAAAGACGGCGGGATTTTCGGAGAAATAATTCGTGACTTTTCGCTTGATTTGNTAAATAGTGAAGAATATTTTATTTCACTTATGTTTTATCTCGGAATGCTCACAAACGGCGGAACTATAGAGGGCAGAAATTGGCTGAAAATTCCCAATTATTCTATAAAAACGCTTTATTGGGGGTATGTTGTATCGTTAGCGCAAGATTTTGAAGAGAAGCAAATCAGCACTATTGACCTTTCGGAAGTTATGAGCAAAATGGCTTACAGGGGTGATTTCAAACCATATTTGGATTTTTTCACGGAAAACTATTTGAAGCGGCTTTCCAACAGGGATTTAATAGATTTTGACGAAAAACTCATCAAAGTAATGTTGCTTTCAACCCTCTTTACAAGCGGTTTTTATTTACCGATTTCCGACCCCGAAGGGGCTGGGAGCATGTGTAGCCTAACATCGTTTACAGTTTGTTCGGGGACATGGTTTACACTTTTAGCACCACAAAACTACGATATGCACCAGCCCCCGCGGGGGCTGGTGCATAAAATTTCACTCCTTTCGTCTGATTATTTTTTTTGATATAACGCTCCTTTCGATTAAATTTATTCTTGCAAGCGAGAAATTTCGGTAAATTATTTCAACTATTCCATCGGATTCTGATGGTAATACTGCGATGTTTTTTCCTGCAAATGCTTCTGAAAAGAAGACGTTGAGGTCTTTATATCTCAAATATCCGTTTTGAGGGATTTTCTTAACTGCTAACTCTTGCGGATACCACCAATCGTGGATTTTTTTAGGCATTAGCCGTTTGCTTTTTTCATATTTATCGGCTGGAACGGCGTAATCTAACGCACAATGAGGGCGTATTTCGTTGTAAATCTTACGGAAATCATCGAATTTTTCCTGTGCAAAAACAAGATTTTCCATTTCGCAAACAGACAAAAGTTCTCGCTTTAATGTCCGATGAAATCGCTCTTCTTTGCCCTGTGTCTGAGGATGAAGAGGTCTGCCGTGAATAGGCTTCACATCGAAATCCATTAGAAAAATCTCGAATTGCGTATAACCGCCGAAACTTGCACTGACTCCCCAAGGATTACCGTTGTCGCACAAAACCGAGCGCGGAAGCCCGTATTCCGAAAACATCGAACGAAAACTTGCGATTACACCCGACAATTGCTCGTTTTCTTTTGCTGAAATGCACAAATTAAATCGGCTGCAATCGTCTGTTACTGTTAGCGGATAGCAGCGTTTACCGTTGGACATACCAAAGTGTCCTTTGAAGTCGCATTGCCATAAATCATTGGGGGTTTCGCGCTCAAAACGCTTGTATGGAGTTGCTGCCATACTTGCTTCTTTGCTTATTAAACCGTGCCGATGAAGTATTGCGCTTATCGTGCTTGCGGAGGGGATTTTGCTTTTGCGGCAACGCTCCAAAACTACTTTTAGTTTCCGTGAACCCCACGAAGGATGAGATTTGCGGGCTGAGATTACAAGTTCTTCCAATTCAGGATTTGTCCGGTTTGGGCTGTGTAGCGGCTTGCGGCTTTGTTCTTCAAATGAACTGCCGGATTTACTGCGTTTAAGCCACTTGTAAGCTGTAGGGCGGCTGACATCATACTGACGGCAAACTTCGCTAATACTATATTCTCCGCGATTTATCTCTTCTACAAGAGATTTTCTTTGTTCTGACATACTTTTTCTCCAAGGCACAGTGTCTCCTTTGATGACAGTTATGCCTTTAATTTAACACTTTTTTTTACTTTAAATGTGTAAACGATGTCTCCGAACGTTTTGTAAACTATGTCTCCGGTCTATACAGGGGAACTGCTTCTCTTCTGTTGAATCCGAATCGAAAATTAGGTTTTTAGCAAACACAAATCTCGAAAATTCTTTTTATATAATTTTACGGCGCAAGGCAAATGCTTTTGCGCTTTTCTTTTTTTCTATTTTCCACGGAAAAATTCAAAGGAGGGGCTTATGAAGTCATCTAAAAACAACGGCGGTTATTCATTGATTGAAATTATGGTAGCAATGGTAGGNTTATCTTTGGTCGCCCTGCTTTTGGGCTCTGTTTTGATTACAACAATAAAATCAGACGCAGCAGCAAGAGAACGGGACTACGCGCTAATAGCAGCGAAAGCGAAGATGAACGAATTGACAATGCCGAATGCGCAAATTAACATTAACAATCTTTTAGCAACAACTGCGACTGCGGTTACAGGTAGCGATGTGTTTTCCGCCCCGAGCAACAAACGTTACACCCGTAATTGGACGATAACACCTCCCCGTCCTTATCCTATCACTGTAAATGCCCGTTTGGAAAATTCAGAAAGCGAATGGGTTACTATTAGGGGTTTTCTAAATCGAGATGATGTTTGTAATACAGGAATAACCATTCCAAGCGGCAGACCGTTAAATCCGCGAATTAACGACGCTGCCACAGCCCCCGCGACCGTTG
>WQTX01000151.1 GCA_009786075.1 Bacteroidota bacterium
GGTAACAATTATAAAAAATGCAGGATGAGTTGTTTCCAGTTTTCAGTCAATTCCGAGAGCATACCTGTTTTAGTGGAATTTGTCGAAAAAGAGCGTAAGGAAAGACAGTAAAAAAAACGCCAGCCGCTAACGAGTAGTTTCACGCAAGCGGGGGTGTATGCCCGCTGACAGTTTTGTGCGGATTTGGAAGCCAATCGCACGCTGAACTTCTTAACTAATTCCGTACACAAAGTTAAGTTTTTTTTGACTCTTATCTTTGTGTACGGAATTAGTTAGGAAATCCACCAAAGTGTAAACCAAGAAATCCACCCACCAAAAACCTAAATAAAAAATACAGTTACCGTACTCGAAAACCGCAAAAATTTCAGAAGCTCATTACTTCTAAGTGAAAAAATAATAAGAATAAGGATAATTAAACACCTTATTTTCAATTGTAAAGAAGATTAATTAAATTTGAGCCAACGGCGATACAAAAAAAACTGTATTTTTGCCGCCTCAAATGCGGTTCCGTAGCTCAACTGAATAGAGTATCTGACTACGGATCAGAAGGTTGCAGGTTTGAATCCTGCCGGAATCACATGGCTTATGTAGGGGCATTGCGTGCAATGCCCCTATACGTTTTATGCTCCAATCCGTTTTTTTATTTGAAAAAATGTTGTTTCTTTGTAAACCCAAAAATTTAAAGCATGACTATAAATAGATTAACCGCTATTTCCGCTATTGATGGAAGATATTATAAGCAAGTGGACGCACTCTCCGATTATTTTTCGGAGTTTGCATTGATTCGGGCGCGCGTGCTCGTGGAAATTGAGTATTTTATTGCGTTATGTGAACTTCCGCTTCCGCAATTACAAGTGGTAGATCCGAATATGTTTGATGAATTGCGTGCCGTTTATCGTCACTTTTCAGAAGAGGATGCTTGGCATATTATTCAAATCGAAAATATAACGAATCATGACGTGAAAGCGGTTGAATATTTTCTAAAAGAAAAATTCGATATATTGCAATTGTCAAAATATAAGGAGTTTATTCATTTCGGGCTAACGTCGCAAGATGTAAACAATACTGCAATTCCTTATTTAATGAAAGAATTTCAGAGAGATATTTGGTTTGAGGAGATGGAAAATGTGCAACAGCTTTTGCGACAACGTGCTATGGAGTGGATGCAAATTCCGATGTTGGCGCATACACACGGGCAGCCCGCCTCACCTACTACCATGGGAAAAGAGTGGTTTGTGTTTTATGAACGTATTGAAAACCAATTAGCATTATTTGAAAACATTCCTTTTTGTGGAAAATTTGGTGGCGCAACCGGAAATTTTAATGCCCATCGCGTTGCCTATCCGAATATAGATTGGGTAGCGTTTGGAAATCGTTTTTTGGAGGAGAAATTAGGGTTAAAACGTTTGCAAACCACCACGCAAATAGAACATTACGACATGATGGCAGCTTATTTCGACACTATGAAGCGCATTAATACCATTTTGCTTGATTTTGCACGCGATGTATGGACTTATATTTCAATGAATTACTTCATACAAAAAGTAAATGAAAAAGAGGTTGGTTCCTCAGCTATGCCACACAAGGTAAATCCTATTGATTTTGAAAATGCGGAAGGGAATATTTGCATAGCCAATGCTTTGTTTGAAGGGCTTTCCGCCAAATTGCCAGTTTCGCGCCTACAACGCGATTTAACCGACAGTACCGTAACGCGAAATATTGGTGTGCCGCTTGCTCACAGTATCGTAGCGCTAAAATCGTTGCAACGCGGCATTAACAAGCTCGTCATCAACAAGGAGAAACTCAATGAAGATTTGGAAAAAAACTGGGCGGTGGTTGCAGAGGCAATTCAAACGATTTTGCGCAGGGAAAGTTATCCTGAGCCTTATGAGGCGTTGAAGGCTGCCACGAGGGGAAAAGCGATTACTAAAGAGGTGATTTTTAATTTTATTGAGAGTTTGGATATTTCGGAAGATCTGAAAAAAGAATTGAGGAACATTACGCCACAAAATTATATTGGTATACAAATTAACTTATAGAAAGGGCGCAAAATTTTGCACCCCCTACTAATCATTAACCATTAATCACTGATCATTAACACCATCATGCCCGTCATCAAAACAGAACAACTTACCAAACGTTTCGGCGATTTTACTGCGGTGGATGCTATTTCATTTGAAGTAGAAAAAGGAGAAATTTTCGGGTTTCTTGGAGCAAATGGTGCCGGGAAGACCGCGCAAGTTTGTAACTTGTGCGCTAAGCGAATTTACTTTCTGATAATAAATAACAATTTAAAATAATAAATAAGATGAACAGACAAATTTTGAAGTATTTAGCAGTAGCAGCCATTGCTGTTATGATGCTTACAGGTTGTGAAGAGGTAAGAATCATAGAACCTTGTGAGCGAGACGGTACGGGAGTATTAAAATTGATTAATAAGACCGCATTAAGATTTACCGTAAAGATTGATGGGCAAAATTATGGGCAAATAGATGCTCGTGATGTAAAAGAGTATGTACTAAGGAGAGGTGAGACTTACGTTTGTATTGAACTTAGCAATGCAATATGTTATAAGGATTTTACGATAGACATTATTCCTTGCGAAATTACAACTAAAGAATTGAATAATTAATATTCCGTTCGTGCAAGTTTGTAACTTGTGCATCAAGATTTTAAAATGTTGACGCACTGTGTCAACAATTGAGTTGTTAACGATAAATTTGCAACCTAAAAATTTATAATATATGTCTGAAAATCAAAATATTGTAAAAAAGAATATGGAAAGTATTGTTGAAAACAACAATAGTTCGACTTCGCTCACTAACCATCTTTATGAATTTTCGAGAGATTTGATACTCAACTCTCGCAAATTTGTTTATCAGACAGCCAATTTTGTAATGGTGGAAACCTATTGGCGAATTGGCGAAAAAATTGTTGAGGAGCAAGGCGGAGAGGCTTATGCAAAATACGGCGAAAACCTCTTAATTGAAGTTTCGGCACGCTTGCGTGCCGAATTCGGGAAAGGTTTTACCTATGTAAATCTTACCAATATGCGTAAGTTTTACCTGCAATTTCAAAATGTTTACGCACTGCGTAAAGAATTGAGTTGGACACATTACCGCTCGCTTATTCGTGTCGAAAATCCCAAAGCACGCGAAGTTTATATGAATGAAGCGGCTGATAACCAGTGGAGTACGCGCTTTCTTGACGAACAAGTTGATAAACATTATTATGAACGGTTGATTTCCACGCACAAAGAAGCAGCGAATGAACTTAATGCCAAAAACGAAACTCAATTAGCCCTAAATCCGCAGGACTATATTCTAAAAGACCCGCTATTGTTGGATTTTTACGAATTGAGCGAAAACAAAAAATACAACGAAAATGATGTAGAGCAAATTATTATTGATAATTTGCAGAAATTTTTATTGGAAATAGGTAAAGGTTTTTCGTTTGTGGCTCGGCAGCAGCGAATTAACACAGAACTTTCACACTATT
>WQTX01000152.1 GCA_009786075.1 Bacteroidota bacterium
TAAAGGTAAAGGAACTATAACTTTTATGTCTGTTTCCGGTATTTTAATGAGCAAACAAAGCTTCTCTGCAGGCGAAAGTTCTATTCAAACCCCTGCACAACAAGGCTTCTATATAATGGTTGTTGAAGAGGAGGGTCAAATGCCGGTTAAACAGGTATTTGTGGTGAAATAAAAAAATAATTAAAAATAAATATTAAAATGAAGAAATCTTATTTTATGAGAAAACACGCGTTGGCATTGTGCTTGTTGCTTATTACAAGTAGTGCATTTGCCCAAAGCAATCTAACAAGACACTATCTTGGCGGATGGCTTTTTACGGGGTATTCCGCAATGTTTCACGACATCGACAACACAAGTGTGATTGGCGGTGGCGGTGTTGGTATTGGTGGCGGTTATCAGTTAAGAAAAGGGGCTTTTCTTTTCAAAACCGGTGTGGAATTTGAGTTTATCAATTCGGCAACTAATGTAACAGGGCTTGATGGACAAGTGCTTATATTAGACACCGAAGGCGATGAGGGAATGTTCCATTATCAATTCCACAAATTCCGCGACAAGCAAAATTACGGAATTGTAAATCTTCCTATTTTGTTTGGTGCGCAATTTCCTGCTTTCGGTACAAACCTCTACTTTTTGGCAGGCGGAAAAGTTGGTGCCGCTGTTTTAGGAACGTACGGTAGTAGCGGAAGTATGAAAACGTGGGGAGTGTATCATCGCTTTATAGGTGAAAATAACGATGGCGTATTTATAAATATGCCGAACCACTACTTCCACGAAAAACATAAATTTAGAGGCAACAGCGGAAGTTCCGATTTGGGATTCAGTGGAATTCTCAATGCAATGGCTTCGCTTGAGGTTGGAATAGAGTTGAACCCTTATATTTTTACGAAAGCAAAACAAGAGACAGAGAAGCAAGTAGATAGAGCAGCAGCAAGAGGTGCGCGAGGCGCAAGACCACAGCCTGAATTTAAGAGAGAAGAGCCGCGTGTTCGCGTTGCGCTTTTTGCCGACTATGGTCTTATGAATATCAATAATAATCCGCTTAAAGGTGGCGATATTTTAATTAGACCAAGCGTTGGACAGGAACACCAATGGTTTGCACCAAACGGTGTAATCAAAAAAAATCTGCCAACAGAAAATCTTTTGGCTACAACAAACGCGTTTCAGAACGGCAAACCNAAATCGGTTAATCCATTTATTATAGGTATAAAAGGTACAATACTTTTCGATGTAACAAAACCACCTGTGATAATACCGCCCAAGCCGCCAAAACCACCACCACCACCTCCTCCTCCTCCTATTTTCTACATTACAGGTAAAATTATCAATGTGGAAACAGGTGCTGTGGTTACAACCGCATCTGTTGATATGTTCAACGATAAAGATGCGAAAGTATTCTCGGCAAAACCACAAACAGGCGTTTTCAATACACGACTTGACAGAAAAGGAACTTACAAGGTTAATGTTACCGCTCCAAGTTTCTATGATTTTACAGGAACATTCAGCAACGTAGGCGATACAATGATGATTTATATTCAGCCGTATAGAGCAGGAGATTATTTTATCCTCAAAAATATCTACTTTGCACACGATAGGACAGAATTGATTGAAACATCTAATATTGCGCTTGATTCTACGGCTATGTTTATGAATGCAAACCCCGGAATGAAGTTTAAAGTTGTCGGACACACAGACGGTGATGGTACAGACGCTTACAATATAAATCTTTCAAATGGTCGCGCAAGAGCGGTTATGAATGCGCTTATTTCTCGCGGAATTGACCCAGCACGCTTAACATACGAAGGACGAGGCAAAAGAGAACCAATCTGTCCCGCAAACGACACGCCTGAATGTAAAGCACAAAATAGACGTGTAGAGATTGAGATAACGGGTGTAGATTAACAATTATAATTGATAAAAAAAATGCAGTACATTTATAAAAATGTGCTGTGTTTTTTTTGTTGAAACAATCTGTCATTTCGAGCGGTAGCGAGAAATCGCGTTTTGCTTGCCAGGGGACTTTTCCTTTCAGTCGAAATGACGAAACAAATTGTTTATAAAAATTGAAAAAAAATCGTAAATCGTAAATCGTAAATCGTAAATTTTTATTACCTTTGCCTCTCAATTTTTAATTTCCTAATTGGCTTTTTTAAGCCTTAATTTTTAATTAATATGAATATACCTGAAAATTTGAAGTACTCAAAAGACCACGAATGGATTCGCCAAGAGGGCGATATTGCTGTTGTTGGAATTACCGATTTTGCTCAGTCAGAATTGGGCGAGATTGTGATTGTTGATATTACCGCAGAGGGCGAAACGCTTGCGAAAGACGAAGTTTTCGGCTCTGTTGAAGCAGTTAAAACCGTTTCGGATTTGCTTATGCCAATCGGCGGCGAGGTTTTGGAGGCAAACGCCGAGTTGGAAGATGCGCCTGAACTTATCAACAGCGACCCATACGGCAAGGGCTGGTTGGTTAAAATCAAAATGTCCGATGTTTCGGAACTTGGCGACCTACTTGATGCTGCTGCTTACAAAGAATTGATTGGATAAATGTAAAGTGAAGAATGTAGAATGAAGAATTTTTTCATTCTACATTTTTCATTCTTAATTCTTCATTTGTTAATGAAGCCGTTACTTTGCGTTCTCGGAGTAATTTTTACGGGGTTGGGCATACTTGGCATTTTTCTGCCTCTTCTGCCCACTACTCCTTTTTTATTGCTTGCTGCTGCCTGTTTTGCGCGCGGCTCCGAAAAATTTTATAACAAACTTTTGAATAATAAATACCTCGGACAATACATCACCGATTTCCGAGAAAAACGTGGTATTCCTTTGCGGGTAAAAATTATTTCTGTTACGTTATTGTGGCTCACAATCGGTTACTCCGCGCTCTTTGCGGTAAAAATATTGTGGGTAAAAATTCTGCTTTTTGTCATCGCAACAGGTGTTACGATACATATTTTGTCAATTAGAACAAAGAGCAAAGAACAAAGACAATAGACATTATTTGTTTAAAAAAAATCATAAATCAAATTTTTTTCATACCTTTGTATTTCAATTTTTTATAAAAAAATACAAAGTTTCTTTGTGTTTTCTGTGGTTAAAAAACAATGAAAAACAAGCGAAAAATAATCAACGACCCTGTTTTTGGTTTTATAAATATTCCAAATGATTTTTTGTATGATATTATTCAGCATCGCTATTTTCAGCGGCTGCATCGAATAAAGCAACTCGGTGTTGCTTCGGTGGTTTATCCCGGTGCGCAGCACACGCGCTTTCAACATTCGCTTGGCGCAATGCACCTAACCTCTGAGGCAATCAAGGAATTACGCTCAAAAGGACACGAAATTTCGCAGGACGAAGCAAACGGCGTTATGGCTGCGATTTTGCTGCACGACATCGGACACGCACCATATTCGCACGT
>WQTX01000153.1 GCA_009786075.1 Bacteroidota bacterium
CACCGCAGATATTTTTGCCGGATGGTTTAGCGTCGTTGAGGAACGCGCAATTTGCATCGCTTCCTTAAACGTATCTTCTACAACCCGAACGGTTTCCGCTTGAACTACGTCACCGCAGATATTTTTGCCGGATGGTTTAGCGTCGTTGAGGAACGCGCAATTTGCATCGCTTCCTTAAACGTATCTTCTACAACCCGAACGGTATCCGCTTGAACTACGTCGCCGTAAATATGAACAAAATCAAACAGACTGCTCCTTGCATCCCCAATCAGAAATATAAAATTGCCCATTGCGGTGCCTAATTCCTTCATGTCCGACGATGCAAACGATTTCATCATTTCCAACCGGTTGATGTTGTACAGGATATTGGCGATGTTGTCGTCATCCGTACCTACGACGCCGGTTTCGAGGATGTAATTGTATTTTCTGATGATGGTGTCCATATTTGTTTCAATTATTATTTTATTTACACTGTTCGTTTATCGCGAAGTTCCCTGTCAGCGTCTTCCTGCATTGACGCTAATTTTTTCCTTGCTGTATCGCCAACAATATGAATTCTTCCATAATATTTTTTTACTGTCTCTTTGAGAAAGTCAATATCATTTATATTTGCTACAGCCGCTGCCTGCTCGTCAAGGCCATAATACCTGTCGTACAGCGCTATTTTTTTAAGACAATCCTGGTCGGTTATATTTTCGATAGCCTTTTTTCGAACCGTCCAAGCATCATCTGTCGCTATTATTTTTTTCAGAAAATTTTCATCGGTTATCTTCGCTACAGCGTGATATCGCACATCGCTATCCTTATCTTTTGCTATTGCTTTAAGAAAATCCTGGTCGGTTATATTTTTTACCGCCCTGTAGCGTATTTCCTTTTCTTTTTCAGTTTTTATAATTTTTTTAAGAAAATTCTGGTCGGTAATTTTTTCTATTGCCGCTGCGCGAATCCCCCATAACTGTTCTGTCTTTACAATCATTTTCAAAAAATCCTCGTTCGCTATTCGCTTTACTGCCTCCAAACGTAAATAGGACTTTTGATAGGTTCGCGCTATCTTTTTCAGAAAATCTTCGTCCGCTATTTTCGCTAATGCCGTCGTTAAAATTTTGCGTTCCAATGCCGTCATATGAATATGTGGCTCCACAATAACATGCTCCATTTTCAGGATTATATTTTTCAGAACAGCCTCGCTGGTAATTTTTTCTAAAACTTCTTCGCAAAGAAGTTGTTCCTTGTCATTCATCACAATTTTTCCAAGGAAATCCTCGTCGCTTATGTTTCGAAGCGCAGTCAGTCGCACTTTCCAGTTATCGTCAGTGAGCGCCACGTTTTTAAGAAATTCCACATCGGTTATATTCCTCACGGCTGACAGTCGCACGTTATAATGGTCGTCGGCGCTTGCCACGCCTTTCAGGTACTCTTGACAGGTTGAGTTCCTTGCTTCCGTTTCGCGCACCGTCCAGGCGTTGCGAGGGTCATCATCTTCAAAGTATTCTGATGTTCTGTCAGTTTTTCCCGGGTCTGAATACACTTCAACTAAACTGTGCTGTACAAGTCCGCCCGAACCATCAATTTTTATTCTTGATACAGACCATATTTCCGTCATGTCCCATTCGCGGTCAGAAGATTGACTGTAATATTTAAAATATACATACCCGTCCGAAACTTCTGTCATGTTTTTATATCCGGCACAATCGAAATACAGCGTTTTTATTTCTTTTCCGTCGCAGCGTGCTCGCTTTAGTTCTTTCAGTTTGCGATGCTGTGGTATGTAATATACATAACCCTCGTGATATACATACCATTTGTAGGGTACTTCGCTTTGCAAATCCCGGCACATATCGTTAATGTCCTTCGTTTTAGCCAATTCCAAATCCGGAATATTCCGCAAAAGTTCCTCTTGTGAAGGCTCGGTTTCCGGCGCTTGCCAGTTATCTGATTCTTGATACTTGTTCATAGCAACGCTGATAATTGTATCCATTGTTTAGAAATTATTATTTTTTTGTTTAGAAATACTGAACCACAAATATACATGATTATTGTTATATTTTTAAATTTTTATTTCTCGGAACATTAAGGAAGTGTCTACAATTAATTGCCTCTGTGGTTCTCTGTGTAATTATCAACAGGTTACACGGAGTTACACAGAGAAGACACGGAGTTACACAGAGATGTTTTTGAAGCATACAAAATCCCTTATTTTCAAAAGCGCCCTTAATAGCATGGCAGTCACATCTCAACTCCTCCCTTATTGACTGCGTCGAGCCCTTTGGGGTTCGCTTATTAATAAGGGAAAGAAGAATAGGAATACTCCGGCTATTAAGGTTGCTTTTCAAAAATAAGGTTTTTGACATGATTATTTCTTGATAACTTCTTTGCGTCTCTGCGACTTTGCGTGAGGTTTTTTCTCTCGCAAAGCCGCAAAGCCGCAAAGTTCGGCGAAAAATTCTTACTTTTTCGCTTTTTCAACTAATCGCGCACATTCAGCGTCATAGATTTCCCTGTCTTCTTTCGACAACTTCTCTACCTTCGCTGAAAGCGCTTCAGATTTTTTCGCGAACGCTTCAAATTTGGAAGCATTGGTTTCATTCTGAAGTTTCTCTGCTTCCACCGCCATTTCGGCACACTGCTTCGCCAGACTTTTCGGGCTGCTTCCGCCGCCGCATCCGGCGAGCATCATTCCGCATATCATCGCGGTAAACATTATTTTTTTCATGGGTTTTTAAATTAAATAACAGCGGCAAAAATATAGGTTGTAAATTAGAAAAAATATAGACAAAAATAGATTTTTTTCAAAAAATCGTCCGAAACGTGTTTTCTTTTGCAAATTTCTTTTTGATACGATAACGCACTGTATTAACACTTTCCGCTTCAATGTTGAATAATAAGCGGATGTCCTTCGTGTCAATTTCAGCAAAAAAGCAGATGATGTATTTCATGTCCATGCCCGTAATTTTTGCTTTGGCTGTTTTGTATGCGTTTTCGAGCAGTTGGACGTCAATTTTCGACAGACGTTCGATGTACGCTTTTTTCGCGTCTTCTTCAATTTTTGAATTTTCTACCAATCCTGTGATTTTTTCAATGCTGTTTTTGACAAGATTTTGTTCAACCTGTTGTTGAAATTTTTGCATTTTTTCCAATTCGTTTTGACGCAATTCAGCCTCCAGCGCCATTTCGTAAAGTTGTTGTTCCGCGTTTTTCCGATTCAGGCGGCTCCACAGAATAATGAAAAGCAGCGT
>WQTX01000154.1 GCA_009786075.1 Bacteroidota bacterium
AAGAGGTTGAGAGCCCCCTCCCGACCTCCCCCTCAAGGGGGAGGAGAAAAGCCCCCTAAATCCCCCACAGGGGGACTTTTTGAGTTGTGGTCTAATTATGTTTTGTTGTGCCATTTTGTGTTTTCTTGTCTGTGCGTCAGCAAGTCCCCCTTGAGGGGGATTTAGGGGGCTGCTTAAAATTGTAAAAAGAAATCATTCCCCTTATCATCGCAAATAATAAATGCAGGGAAATTCTCTATAGTAATTTTGCGCACAGCTTCCATTCCAAGTTCTTCAAAATCTATCACTTCGCTCGATTTTATGCTTTCTTTTGCAAGAATTGCAGCCGGTCCGCCGATTGAGCCAAGATAGAAACCGCCGTATTTTTTACACGCTTCACGCACCTGCGGCGAACGGTTTCCTTTGGCAACCATTATCAATGAGCCGCCAAGACTTTGCAATAAATCTACATAACTGTCCATACGTCCGGCAGTGGTTGGTCCAAAACTTCCCGATGCCATTCCTTTGGGCGTTTTTGCCGGTCCGGCGTAATACACGGGGTGTTTTTTCAAATATTCCGGTAACGGTTGTCCCTCGTCAATCATTTTTTTGAATTGTGCGTGGGCAATATCACGGGCAACAATCAGCGTTCCGCTCAAATTCAAACGTGTTTTAATCGGGTATTGCGTAAGAATTTTCAACACATCTTCCATTGGTTGGTCAAGGTTAATATCTATTGCAGGAGCTAATTCCAGCGCAGCTTCGGGTAAAAAGCGAGCAGGATTTTTTTCTAATTCTTCCAAGAAAATACCATCGGCGGTAATTTTTGCTTTAATATTACGGTCGGCACTGCAACTTACGCCCATACCAATGGGGCACGAAGCCGCATGACGCGGCAAACGCACCACACGAATATCGTGAGCGTAGGCTTTTCCGCCAAATTGCGCCCCCATTCCTATTTCTTCACTTATTTTTTTGATTTTTGCTTCCCATTCCAAATCACGGAATGCTCCGCCACCATTGCCTGTGGTTGGTAAATTATCGTAATATTTTGCAGAAGCAAGTTTTACCGTTTTCAAATTGGTATCAACTTGACCACCAACCACAATTGCTATATGATATGGCGGACACGCCGAAGTTCCCAAATCTTTCAATTTTGTGCGCCAAAATTTTGTAAACGATTCTTCGTTAAGCACCGATTTTGTTTCTTGATACAAGTAGGTTTTATTTGCCGAGCCGCCGCCTTTAGTTATAAATATAAATTCATACGAATTGCCGTAAGTGCTCATAATGTCAATTTGTGCAGGCATATTGTTGCCGGAATTTTTTTCATCGAACATTGTAGTTGCCACCACTTGCGAGTAACGCAGATTTCGTTCTTGGTAGGTATTAAAAATTCCTTTCGACAAAAATTCTTCGTCGTTTACGCCTGTCCACACGCCTTCGCCTTTTTTGGCAATCACGATAGCCGTTCCGGTATCTTGGCAGGTTGGCAATTCGCCTTCGGCTGAAATTACTTGATTGCGTAACATGGTGTCAGCTACAAATTTATCGTTGTCCGACGATTCGGGGTCGCACATAATATCGGCAAGACTTTGCAAATGCTCGGCTCGCAGGTAAAACGACACATCGGCAATTGCCTCTTGCGCCAAAAGTTCAAGACCCTTTGGGTCAACTTTCAAAATTGTACGTCCTTCTACGTTCACGGTTGAAACGTAATCTTTTGTCAATAAGCGATATTTGGTTGTGTCATCGCCTGTTGGAAACATTTTTTGGAATGAAAAATCTGCCATAGTATATTATTTTAAATTGTTGCTTAATTCAACGAAACTACCGTACCAATCGTTCCGGTAATAGTAGTTTGTATCACCACACTATTATCGGTCGAAATTTTTGCCACCACATAATTGCCGTTGCGTAAATCGGTGGCACTGAATGTTATGCCGGAAACAGAAACGTTTATTATATTGCCAATATCGTAATTTCCTAATTTTGTTTTGTCGAAATTAGACACAAGCGATGTTGTGCCGGTTGATACATCTATTTTTGTAAGTTTAAATGTTTCTTTATCAAAATTGTATAATTCGTTGTTTATTGCATGAGTGGGCGTTAATGCACAAGGAGTTTCAGAATAATCGTTTTCATTTGCAATATTAAACAACATACCGTCGTGCGCACAAATCATTTTACCTTGCACATAAAATATCTTGTTCTCAAATCCCCTAAAATGTACTTCTTTGATTGGCGTAAAAACTCCGTCCTGTATTGTTGAAAGCATAACAACCAATTTGTCGTTCACAATTTTACCTTGACCTTGGATAGCGTACATTTGACCATCAGTGCCTACCCATATTTTCAAAATATAACCAAAATTAGGAATAACAAAACTTCCGTCTGCCTTACGATAACGGTCAATATTATCAGACGTACCATTATAAGCTGCATAAAATATATCTCCAACTTTATCCACACAAAAATGATATATATGGTCGTTTACAGCTGAAACCTGTTCAAATTGCAACGATGAAAGATTACTTAACGATAGTTTGAATAATTTAGCCTCTCCCGACTTATACCTCACAAAATAGAGGTTGTTGTTCTCACTTTCTTGAAACGGTTTCATTCCCAAAAAACGTGAACATTCATAGTCCAGCACATATTCTTGTGAAAGTAATTCATAAACTTTTCCACTTGATTTATTCACAAGATAAGTTTCATAGGTTTCAAATACCAATACTACAAAATCTTTCAAATTATAAATTTCTCTCGGATTTGATTTTATAATCTCCTCGCCTGCGCTATTCAAATATTTGATTTCAAAAATTTCATCTTCGTCACTCGATTTCAATGCCGACGATTGTATGCCATAGAGTTTTGCCTCGTTGTTCGACGACGAAATAAACAATGCCTTAGCATTTTGAATTGTAATTGAGGCTAATTTATTGTTTTCAACTTTGTTTTTATTGCACGAAGTAAATGCAACGCTTATTACACAAAGTAAACAAAGTGTTGTTAATTGCAAAAATTTTGTTTTCATAATGGTAATTTTTAAGTTCAGATTTCGCAAATATACTACTTTATTTTGCTAATTGCAATACTAAGTAGTTATGATATGTTTTCTGGATTGCTTCACTTCGTTCGCAATGACGCTCTTTCGAGGGTTAGCACAAATCAACAAAAGAGCGTCATTGCGAGGAACGAAGCAATC
>WQTX01000155.1 GCA_009786075.1 Bacteroidota bacterium
TTGTCGTATTCGGAAATTAAATCGGTAAATCTGAATGAAGAAAATGTGGATAATGTCTTGTTTCGAGGCGGTTATCCTCGTTTGTATAATGAAAATATTGACCCGATTCACTTTTTTCCGTATTATCTCGAAACCTATTTGCAACGCGATGTTCGTTTGTTGCGCAACATCGAAAATCTGACTTCATTTACGCATTTTGTCAAACTGTGCGCCGGAAGAGTTGGCAGTATTCTCGACCTTTCGTCGCTCGCGGGCGATGCCGGAATTTCGGTAAATACCGTTAAAGCGTGGCTTTCGCTTTTGGAGGCGAGTTATATTTTGTATTTTGTGCAACCGTATTCGGGCAATGTAAACCGGCGACTGATAAAATCGCCCAAACTCTATTTTTACGACACCGGTTTGGTTTGTTCGCTGTTGAATATCGAGCAAGAAAAGCAGTTGAGCACCTTTTATTTACGCGGAAATTTGTTTGAAAATTTTGTTTTTTCGGAACTGATAAAATCGCGTTTCAATGCCGGATTGCCTGCCAACTATTATTTTTTGCGCGACTCGAAAGGCGTAGAAATCGACTGCTTGCAAGAACTACCTGAAGGTGTTCGTTTCATAGAAATTAAATCTTCGGCAACTTTATCTGCCGAACATATTAAAAATATTATATCACTACGGAGGCTTTTTGCCAAAACAGAAGATTATGTTATCTATTCCGGCGAAAATGAAGCTATCTATCACGATGTTAAGTTTTTAAATTGGCAAAACATTAAGATATAGCCATTGAAAATGTTACGAACGAAAAACCCGCATCGCAATCCACGCGCAAGCCTCCGCGTCTGCCAGCGCGTGGTGATGATTTGCCAAATCGAAACCGCAATGCAGAGCAACGGTCGGTAGTTTGTGATTGGGTAGTTGTTTGCCGAAAATCCGGCGCGAGGCGCGAAGCGTGCAGTGAAATTCGTAATCGGGATAATCCATTTGATACATTCGATGTACGGCTCGCAAGCACCCTTCGTCAAACGCGCTGTTGTGCGCCACCAAAGGCAGACCTTCAATTTTCGGCGCAATCTTTGCCCAAACTGCCGAAAAATTTTCCTCATTGGCGGTATCTTCAAAACTCAAACCGTGAATTTCGGTAAATCCGCGCCAATAATACTCCGGCTCGGGACGAATAAGATGGTAAATTCTCTCAGCGATTTCGCCATCGCGCACAATCACAACACCAACAGAGCAGACGCTTGTGCGGTAGCCGTTGGCGATTTCGAAATCTATTGAGGCGAAGGTTTTCATAGGTTTTTAAATTAAAATCCGATTGATTTTCGATATATTGTTGGTGCAAGATAAGCAGAGTTGTTATAAAACATAGGCAAAAATACCGATTATTTGTAATCAATAGTTCGTTATAAAATTTAGTAATTCATGCGGCAATTGTGCCGAATACAATAAGTTCTTTGACTTTTTGGTTATTTTTGAGTAAGTTTGGGTTAACTGCAAACGTGCATAAAAATCGGTTTAGCAGTAAAGCGTTGTAATTCATTGTTTTGATATCTGTGAGTGAAAATTCTTTTCGTTTCTCTTTTTCTATTGAAAACCAATGAACAGCCCTTGCAACCGATACTGCAGTAAGCGACATATTGAAATGAAAGTGTAATTTCTCTTTGCCTCTCGCTTGACAATTTGTTAGTCCGGTGTGCTGTTTTGCATCTCTGTACAGAAACTCGATTTGAAACCGTGTGCGATAAATTTTAATGATTTCGTCTGCTGACATTTTCGTATCGTTGGAGAAATATATTTCTATTGAAACCGTTTTTTTGTTTGTTGTTTTTTGTACAATTACCACACGTATGTTTCTTTTTAGTGCAGTAGATTTTACAATGGCAGTAAATGCTTTTTCGTTTTCATTGTCTGTTTTTATCTCTGTGAAATGATTCAGGTCAAGATTTTTTGTATCTACTTTGTCGCCAACGGTTTTTGTTCTGCCTCGTTTGCCGGTTTTTACCGGTTCGATAATGTATGTCATTCTTGCATCTTCGCGCAGTTTTGAAACCACAGTAAAGCCTGCATCGCAAAGTGGACTGACAAATGTTTCTTTCGAGAAATAAGCATCGGCAACAATAATCTTGGAAATTTCTTGCAGTTTTGTTTTTCTGTCAATCAGCATTCCGACATAGCATTCAATCAAATTTTTGTCTGTTTTTGGTAGTGTTTGTACGGATTCTAAGTGCATTGCGATACGATTGTCTAAATCAATGGCAGCGATACCGCAAATCTCAATTCCCGGTTTTGGTGCGCCAGCGCAACCAGACCAAAACCTGCCAACGCCGTGAGTTTTCTTGCCTGCTTTGGGAATAAAAGTTGGGTCGAAGCCGATAACAGTACGCTCGGAACAATAATCCGAAACAAGCCCGGCATTAAAGCCAAGAAAGTCAAACGGTTTATCAAACCATTGACGAATACTTTGTTCGCAAAGTTTTCCGTAACGACCAAGTTGTAAGAAGTTTATCTTACCTTTAATGCTCAAAAAAAGCCAAAGAACGCTTACAATAAACTCTTTATGCCGCTTGTTTAACGGCTTTAGTACTGAAAAATATCGCTCACAGAGCGAATTATACAATAAATAGTTGTTGAAAATCATATCTGAATAGAACTTGAAATATCCTATAAAGATACTGATTTTCAACGACTTAACCAAATAAAAATCAAACTATTTTGCTGATTAACAGCAATTTAAATTAAAATATAACGAAGTATTGAATTTAAGAAGTTTAAAAAATATGAACGTAGTTACAAAAACCATCACGCTGGGTGATGGACGCACAATTACCCTCGAAACGGGCAAATTGGCAAAACAAGCCGACGGCGCGGTAATGCTCCGTATGGGCGACACAATGATGCTTGCTACCGTTGTATCGGCGCAAGAGGCAAAACCTGATACGGACTTTATGCCGCTATCGGTAGAGTACAAAGAAAAATTTTCGTCTGCCGGACGCTTTCCGGGTGGATTTTTACGCCGCGAAGGACGCGCATCGGATTACGAAATCCTTGTTTCGCGTTTGATCGACCGCGCACTTCGTCCGCTTTTTCCGGACGATTATCACGCAGACACTTTCGTGAATGTTACGCTTTATTCTTCGGATGGCATTGATATGCCCGATGCATTGGCTGGTTTGGCGGCTTCGGCAGCTTTGG
>WQTX01000156.1 GCA_009786075.1 Bacteroidota bacterium
AAACACATAGTAGATGCAAAAATTGCAGAAAACGGCATACAATCCGTTGGCTCAGCCACAATCCGCCAAATTGTAAAAGTAGTGCACGATATAGAACAAGCCACCGGCGAACGCTATATAAAAATGGAAATGGGAGTTCCCGGTTTACCCGCTGCGCAAGTGGGCGTAGATGCCGAAATTGCGGCATTGCAAAAAGGCGTTGCATCAATTTACCCCTCAATTGAAGGTATTGCTGAACTGAAAACCGAAATGGCTCGTTTTATAAAATCATTTCTGAATATTGACGTTTCGCCTGCGTCGTGTATTCCAACCGTAGGCTCTATGCAAGGCGGCTTTGCAGCGTTTTTAACAGCTTGCCGCCGTGATGCCAAACGCCCAAAAATGCTTTTTATAGACCCCGGATTTCCGGTACAAAAACAGCAAATGAATATTCTCGGTTTGCCGTATGATAACTTTGATGTTTACACGTTCCGAGGCGAAAAATTACGCCAAAAATTAGAAGATTATTGCCAAACAGGCGAATATTCAACCTTGATTTATTCAAGCCCCAACAATCCTTCGTGGATTTGCTTTACCGAAGAAGAATTGCAAATCATAGGCGAAATTGCCAACAAATACGACTTGATTGTAATCGAAGACTTGGCGTATTTTGCTATGGATTTCCGCTCGGATTACGGCACGCCGAACGTAGCGCCATTTCAACCAACCGTAGCCCGCTATACCGATAATTATATTTTGCTGATTTCCGCATCGAAAGTATTTAGCTATGCAGGGCAGCGAATTGCAATGCTTGCTGTTTCCGACAAACTTGCCGGGCGTTCCTTCCCCGATTTATCACGTTTTTTCACATCAACTGAATTTGGCAAAGCCTTGATTTACGGCGCAATGTACGCCCTTTCATCGGGAACGGCGCACTCGGCACAATATGCTTTTGCGGCAATGTTGAAAGCTGCAAACGACGGCACATACAAGTTTACACAGGACGTAAAACTCTATGGCGAACGAGCAAAACGAATGAAAGAATTATTCGTAAACAACGGATTTACAATAGTTTACGATACCGACATAGACCAACCGATAGCCGATGGATTTTATTTTACCATAGCCTACCCGGGCATGAGCGGTAAAGAATTACTGAGCGAATTGCTCTACTACGGCATCAGCGCAATCACGCTCGACATTACCGGCAGCCAACGCTCCGAAGGTTTGCGAGCATGCACTTCGCAAATAACCGATAGTCAAATAGAACTATTGGAACAACGATTGAAATTATTTTATACAAATCATAAATAAACAGAACAATATGGCAAACAAAAGACAATTTAAAAAAGAAATTTCTTTGATTTTAGATTTAGTAATCGAAGAATGTGTGTTCACGTGCGAATGTGATGAAAAAAATATTCCACAAATCGAAGAATTAGTAAACGAAGCGATTGCAGAATTTGACTTTGCATATTCGACTCGCAAAACCGACAAAAGTATTTCGTACAAAGCGTTTTATGGCGGTTTGAAAGAGGTGTATTATCAAAAAATGCTCAATATTTTGGAGAAATTGGCGGGGTTGCGTAAGGCGTAAAAAACATCTTTTATCAAAGCGAACTTTTCCAAAGTTCCAAAACTTTGGAAAAGTTGTACAAAAAAAGCGAACCGTTCAGTTGCCGGTTCGCTTTTCTTTATTAGTTCAAATTAAAAATTTGATTTAAACGGTAAATTTCAAATAATTATCTATAACCTTTACCATTACAAGAATAACAAGTGGTTCTCACTGTTTTGTTTTCTCCGCCTTTTCCGCTGCAAACACCACATGATACCCATTTATAATCTTTTACTCTTTTGCTTCCATTACAAACAGGGCATTTTCCAGCAGCATACGCACAAGCGTTACACGCTATTGTAGATTCAACAGTTTTTCCTCCTGCTCCACTACAACTATTACATGATTTCCACTCTGTTGAGGTTATGGTTCCTGTTCCTTTACATGTGCCACATCTTTCTTGTCTTTCTTGCGCATTAGCAGCAAAAGCAAATCCAATCACTGCTGTTAAAATTAATAATATTTTTTTCATTTTAAAATTAGTTTAATGTTCTCCTTCTACTCGTATGGCTTTTCGTAGGAAATATTTCGCCCGTTTTTAGGAATTTCAGCTTTCCCTACAATATGATTTGAGTGTTCTTGTAGTTTCACTTCGCATTTTTTTGGAAACAGTTACGAATCTGTCTTATATATTGTGGCGGTTTTCCCGTCGTCGAATTTTTAATTTTTGACATAAAAAAAAGCGTGGTACTTTGTAGTATCCCGCTTTCAGATGGTATTTCGCGTAACCGTGAGGAACAGAATAAGTAAAAAGTCCACGCAGAAACGTGAACATTTTAACTCAAACCTTCTCCTCTAAATCGCGAAATTTTACTGAAAGAAAGAAAAACTAAAATGTTTTTTCCAAATTTAAAATGTGCGTATTAATTACGCTTTATTTTACCATAGGCATATATTTTTTATTTTCACAAATGTATAAATATTTTTGTCTTGAACCACGTTTTTGTAAAATTTTTATGATTTACAGAATAAAAATGCTTTTGCACAACTCAAAAATGGCTTGAAAAGCCTAATTTTCATAACCGCATGCGAGTGAAACGTTGCTTGCGGCACAACGAAAAGCTCTGCCTTACAGGCAGTTGTAAGCCTGTTCGTTTAACCGTAGGTAGCCACCTACGGTTATGAAAATTAAGTCCTCCGGACTACAACAAACAAAAAAAACTACAACAATTTCTTAATATCATTCAAAGTATTAAGCGCATCAATAGGCGTAAGATTATTTATATCAAGCCCAATCAGTTGCTCACGAATTTGCGAAAGTACGGGGTCGTCTAATTGAAAAATACTTAATTGATAGCCTTCACGATGCTGCCCTGCGGTGTGGAGTGATTGTTTGGAAACAGATTTTTTGCCGGTGCTTTGACGATTATTGCCTTCCAATTCTTTCAGAATTTCATTTGCCCGTTTTATAATAGATTTTGGTAAACCTGCCATTTTTGCCACATGAATACCAAAACTGTGTTCGCTGCCGCCGGGTACTAATTTTCGCAAAAAAATCACTTTATTATTGTGCTCTTTTACCGAAACATTGAAATTTTTCACTCGTTTAAACGAGCTTTCCAACTCATTCAATTCATGAT
>WQTX01000157.1 GCA_009786075.1 Bacteroidota bacterium
ATTTACCTAACGACAACGGCATTTCAATAAAATATTTCCTTTTTGGAATTGCTTTGCCGTCAATTTTGGCAATGTTTTTTATTTGGTATAAAAAAATTGAAAATAATTACAAAATCGTTGGCGATATAATAAAATTTATAATGTTAATCGGAATACTTTACTCGTTGATTTTTAATTATTTAATATGTAAAACTTACAGTATAACATTTTTCGGTTTATTTAATATCGCATAAAAAAACGCTGTCATTTCGACCAAAGGGAGAAATCTCGTTTGCAAAGCAGATTTCTCGCTATCGCTCGAAATGACTGCAAAAAACATAAAATCAAATGAAAAAACTATCTGTTTTATTTGTATTAATTCTTAATGTTTTGCTGCTCTCGGCACAACAGCCGTCTTTTCGTTTTGCGGTAATTTCCGACACACATATTTCGAGTGAGAACAAGCAAAATTCTGACGATTTAAACAGCGTTATTGCCGACATCAACGCTCAGCAGGGCATCGCTTTTGTGCTTGTAACGGGCGATATTACCGACAAAGGCGATTTGAAATCTCTCACAGAGGCAAAAAAAATGTTGAGCAAACTTAACGCCCCTTTTTACGTTGTGGCTGGCAATCGCGATACGAAAAACACTGACGATTTCGGAATAAATTTCAAAAGAGTGTTTGGCGACAACAAATTCCGTCATTCGCTCAACGGCTTTTTCTTTTTGGGACTGAGTTCAGGGCAATATCAAAATGCGCAGGAAGGACATTTTTCGGCGCAAGATATTGAGTGGCTAAAACGCACTTTGAAAAATATCGGCAAAAAACGTCCTGTTTTTTTTGTAACGCACCACCCTTTGAAAACAGGCGATGTTGATAATTGGTTTGAAGTTACCGATATTTTGCGGCAACATAACACACAGGCGGCAATTTCAGGGCATTATCACAAAAATTTAGTGCTAAATTATGACGGAATTGCGGGTATTTTGAACACTACTACACTGCGTAACGAGGAAAATTCGGCACATTATAATATATACGAAATGGCTGATTCTCTCTATGTTTATGATAAAAAAATAGGCGAGGCAGCAGAAAAATGGTTTGCTTTGGCGGTGGAACAAAAATTTCACCCTAACACTGACTCAAAAAATTTTCCACGACCAAATTTTGATGTAAATAGAGAGTACAAAAATGTAAAAGAAGTTTGGTTAAAACGCTTGCCAACAAATACTTATGCAAATCCAATTGTGCATAACGGACTTATGTATTTTGGCAGCGAAACAGGCGAATTTTATTGTTTTGACATCAAAAACGGCAAGCAAAAATGGACTTTTCGAGCAATGGACAAGATTGTAGGCAGTGCGGTAGCAGTTGATGACAAATTAATTTTTGGCTCAACCGACAGAAATGTATATTGCCTTGATGCAAACACAGGAAAATTGATTTGGAAATATCTCTATAAATACGCGATTTTTACTGATATGTGTATTTATGAAGACGTAGTACTTCTTTTTACTATTGATGATGTTACTGAACTAAAAATTTCTGACGGAACAATTAATCCTGTTATTGTAATAGAGCATACAAAAGGTAGCGGCGAATACTATAATTACACAGAAAACCATAAAGATTTTGTAGATAAACATAATTTAGGCAAAGGAGAATTATTTTATGATGAAAGTTTTTTTATTTTTCTTTCTGAAAATGGCGTGATTTCTTTTATAGATGAAAACGAAAATATTTTAGCAAAACGTAAAATCGGCAATACCTCTTTTAATCGTCCTGTAAAAGTTGGCGAAAGGGACTATGTTTTTACCACCACAAGCGGTTATGTGGGCAGAATAATATTTTAGTCCGTAAGTTTATAAGTCGGTAAGTTTGTAAGTCATTTGATTTACTTACTGACTTACCGACTTACTGACTTACCGACTTACTGACTTATGACTATTATCGAAATCGACAAGCAATCGGGCTTTTGCAACGGCGTTGTGCGCGCCATTGACAAAGCGGAACAGGAACTCGCAACAAGCAGCGGGCTTTATTGCTTGGGCGATATTGTGCATAATTCGCAAGAGGTTGAGCGGTTGCGTAGAATTGGTTTACAAACCATTGATAACAAGCAATTTAGAGAATTAAAAGATGTAAAAGTGCTGCTGCGTGCGCACGGCGAACCGCCCGAAACCTACAAAATTGCAGAGCAAAACAGAATAACAGTTATTGACGCCTCGTGCCGTGTGGTGCTTGCCTTGCAGCAAAAAATCAAAAACGCGCACGAGAATTTCCCAAACGCACAAATAGTGATTTTCGGCAAAAGCGGACACGCCGAAGTGCTTGGCTTGGAAGGACAAATCAATTACAACGCAATAATTGTTGAAAACGAAGACGATTTAGATAAAATTGATTTTTCACGTCAAATTTTCCTTTTTTCGCAAACCACAATGTCGCTTGACGGCTTTGAAAAAATTGTTGCCGAAATTCAAAAACGTCTGCAAAAAGGGGTAAATTTCCGCTACTACGATACTATTTGCCGACAGGTTGCCAACCGCATTCCCGAAATACGAAAATTTGCGCAAAAATTTGATTTAGTGATATTTGTAGGCGGACAAAAAAGTTCCAACGGCAAGGTTTTGTTTGATGTTTGCCGCTCGGTAAATAAAAACACGCTTTTTGTTTCGTCTGTGGAAGACATTGATTTTGAACAAATTAAGCAAGCAAAATCAATCGGTATCTGCGGCGCAACCTCAACGCCCGTGTGGCTAATGGAAAAAGTGAAAAGTGCCATTGCAAGTGCCGTAGAATGCTGATGACACAGATAACGCGGATTTGCACAGATTAATAAACAAAAATAACGCAGATTTTATTATTTTAATCTGCGTTAATTTGTGTTATCAGCGTTCTAAAAAGCACTTATGCCGCTTTGCCTGCGCTGCCCAAAACCGCTTCGATTTTATGCTTGTATAGTTTTTTCATATTGTCGCGAGCGGGACCAAGATATTTCCTTGGGTCAAACTCAGCGGGTTTAAGAGCGAATGTTTCACGAATAGATGCGGTCATTGCCAAACGGCTGTCGCTATCAATATTGATTTTGCAAACAGCAGATTTCGCCGCTTTGCGCAACTGCTCTTCGGGAATGCCGATAGCATCTTTCAATGCACCGCCGTATTT
>WQTX01000158.1 GCA_009786075.1 Bacteroidota bacterium
TCCCGCTATTTCGCCTGCCTGTTGCGTCTGCATCCTTTCTTTGGTGCCGAAATACGCGGGGCAGGTAATCACCACGTCGTTAATGTCCTGCATGGCTGACTGGTTGGCGTCCTGCACCAATTTTTTCAGTATGTACGCCGAAACCGTAACCGGGTCTTCGGGATAGATACAGGTGGATTGAAAATGGTCGTTGCCCATTTCGCGCTTGATAAACGCCACGCGGCGATTGGCTTCTATTTCGTTTTTAGCCGTTTCGCCTACAATCACCTTATCGGCGCTTTCGTAGAAAACCACCGAAGGCGTTACGTCCGAGCCTTCGCCGTTTTTCAAAACAACAGGTTTCCCGAACTCGTCAATGGTCGCAACGCACGAGTAGGTGGTACCCAAATCAATTCCATATACTTTTCTTGCTTCGCTCATAGTTTTTATTCTTTTTTAAATGTGAATAGCCAGTTCGAGTTGTCCACCCAAGCCTGTTTCAATGATTTTTTTAAGGGTTGAAATGCGTACTTCTTTTAAATTGTTCTCTATTTTTGAAATGTACGATTTTGAAGTACCCGTTTTTACGGCTAATTCTTCTTGTGTCAATCCCTTTTCAAGTCGTGCCTGTTGAAGCATAAAACCTATCTTGAAGTTTTCGTAACCATTTTCAAAGTTTTCCCGCTTTGATGTACCACGCTTGCCATATTGATTCTCAATATACTGGTCAAGTGAAATAAGATTATTGTCTTTCCTGTTCATATTCTGCTTTTATTTTTAATGCTTTTTCAATTTCGTTTTTGGGTGTTTTTTGTGTTTTTTTATGAAAACCATTTGCAAGAACTACCAATTGCCCATGGTCAAAAAAACAAAAAATTCTAAAAATATCACTGCCTTGCTGTATGCGTATTTCATACAAACCGTCTGTCCCTTCAATATTTTTCAGATATATCTCTGGCACAATCGGCAAGGTTTCAATAACTTTAAATGTCCAAAGAATTTTGTTTTTGACTTTTGTTCGCTGTTTTTGATAAAAGTCGTCAAAATAATCTTTGTACAAGTATATTGACCTATATTTTACAATATCTTCCATTTGGCAAAAGTATAAAAAATTTCACTATAGTGAAACATTTTGAAATATGTTTACCTGCACGTTTTCCTTCCGTAAAATCTGCTCGTCCCACGTATAGCCCGCCGACAGCGACGATACGATTTTTTTGTGTTCGTCGGGATTGCCGGTATCGGTATTCTTTTTAGCCTGTTGCGTTCGCGGGTTGAAGTCGTCGCCGGCATTTGCCGAATAAGCCTCCACGCCGTGATTATACAGAAAATCGTCGATATGGCTGCCTACTTTGAGAAACTCCTTCCGCAATTTTTGATACTTTTCCAAAACTGCGTCCGTTTCGGGCGTTTCTTCATAACGCGAAACTAACGACTTCATGTTATCGGCAAGCATTATCATATCCATAAAAACAGGTTTCAGGATTTTCCGCAACATATCGTCTTTATAACCCTGCAACTCCTTGTGCAACTTTGCGATGATTTCATCTTTCGCGGCGTCGTTCAGAAGTTTGCTTTCAAAGAGTTGATTGCCGCGCTTGAGTTCGTCTTCGATGGCGGCAAGCCTTTCGAGGACACTCGCATCGTCTTCATTAATGCTTTCATACTGCATTTCCTCCTGTTCAATCGTTTCAGGCTGTATTTCTTGATTTTCCATGTTCAACTATTTTTTAACAAAAGTACGATATTTATCTTTATGATACGAAAAAAAACCGTAAAGGGTTGAAAAAATCTATTTTTGTCTATACATTTTAAGTACTTTTGCGCAATTTTTTATTGAAAATTCGATGACCCGACTTCAAACGCTTTTCTTTTGTTTTCTTTTTTCGGTTGCCGCTTACGGACAAATCAACGTAAAAGACAGTATTCAAGTCATTTTGAATAAGGATGACATTGAGGCGGAGGCGCGTTTTTTTAGCGCATTCAATCTGATATTTTTACATTCTTCGCCCGAAGAAGCCGAAGAGTTAGCCCTGAAAGCCGTTTATCCTTTCGTTCAAAAAAACTGGGATACAGCATCCAATCATTTGGCAAGACTGGCGCGACTGTATCTCGTTATAGGCATGTGTCATCGCGAACGTGGCGGCGACGACCGCGATGAAAAAGAAGGTCTGTTTTACAAAAAAGCGCTGGAAACAGCCTTAAAATCGGAAAATCATCTTGTTTGCGCCACTACTGCTCAATTCAACGGTTTTTTTGAAATCAAACGCGGCGATGTGAAAAAGGCGCACGAATACCTCTATCTGGCTGTTTCATATTTCGATAAAGCAGAAAGATATGTTACGGCAGGTGAAATTTTGTATGTCATTGTCGGCAGTTTCTTTGAAATAAAAGATACCGAAGGAATGCAAAGGGTGTTGCAGCAAATGCGGGATTTTCTCAAAAAGGATGCTTCAAAGCAATCGCTGTACCAGTATAACGTCATCAAACACAATTATTTTGACTTGCTGCTCGAAAAAGAAAAGAAAGAGCATGGTACGGTAGATTATGGATTAGTCGATTCTGTCAGGAATTATGTAGAGAAAAATATTTATTTAGTTGAAAATCATTACGATGAATTACGTTCCACCTGGATACACGGTTATGCTTACTACTATTTGGCGAAATTTTTTAACGACTTCTATCCTGAACAGACAGACGAAATTTTACTTTTTTTGGATAAAGCGGTTGACATGATGAAAAGAGAATCGTTTCGTATTCATGAACAAAACAGTGTCATGGAATTACAAATATATATCAACAATATCAGCGCAGACGCACTTTCCCGCAAAGGAAAAATGCCGGAAGCCTACAAAGCCATGACTGAAAATATGTTGCTGCTTGAACAATTAGGACGCTACAAAAATCTGAACGTACAGCGCCATAAAACCTGTCAATTCATGGCAGATTATTACGAACGGATAAACCGGCCNGCCGAAGCCCTGAAATACCAAAAACTGCTCCGCGAAANCGAAGCCGAACGCTACGAAACCGAAAAAGTGCAAGCCATCAACGACATGTCAATAAAATACGAAACCGAAAAGAAAGAAATTCAGATACAAACGCTTGAAAAAGAGAACAAATCCGCCCGTCGTATTATGCGG
>WQTX01000159.1 GCA_009786075.1 Bacteroidota bacterium
CATTTTTTGCGCGCAAGCGCGTTTTTTTAGAGTAAACACGAAGGCACGAAGACAGAAAGACACGAAGAATATTTTCTTAACTAAACGACATTGATTTTTAATTTATAAGTAAAACATATCTAAAACATTCAAATCTTTATCCATTATTATCAGTGCTTTACCTTTTTGCTCCCCTCGCTCGTACTTTGGTTTTGGTAGTTTTTATTTTTTCCAAAACGAAGGCATCAATACAAAAAGTACGGTAAAAATTTCCAATCGCCCAACAAGCATGAGGAATGAGGCGTAGCACTTGGCAATAGTGGGGAATTGGGAATAATTGTCAATGGGTCCGAATTTTCCTAATCCGGGACCAACATTGTTTAAAAACGTAATAGCTGAGCCTACCGCTTCATCAAATTTAACTCCTATTAACGTGAAAATCAATATACTTCCAATGATTATGAGCACATAAAGCGCTACGAATGCCAATATATTGGTTATAATTTGCGGCGCAATTACTTTTTGGTTGTATTTTACCGGTATTACGGCATTTGGGTGCAATAGACGTTTAAATTCATTAATGCTATTTTTCAATAATAACGACACGCGCACCACTTTTAGCCCCGAAGTGGTGGAACCGGCACAGCCGCCTATGAGCATAATAAAAAGCAGTAACGACCATAAAAACGGAGTCCAACTGAGATAATTCGTTGTAAAAAAAGCAGTACCCGATAATAAGGAAACAACCTGAAACGTAGCCATGCGAGCCGATTCTTCTACTCCCATATTCTGGGTAAACAGCAAGCCAATTGTAACAATAAAAGAAAATCCAAGTGCAAAAAGAAGGTAGAAACGAACCTCTTCGTTTTGATATAATGTTTTGAATTTTCCTTTCATTGTGGTATAAATAACTCCATAATTTATGCCGGTAACCAACATGAAAAACGTAATCACATATTCAATAACCGGCGAATTCCAATACGCAATGCCGGCATTTTTAGTTGATGAACCGCAGGCAGATATTGCTGAGAATGAATGACACACAGCATCGAAAAGTTCCATTCCGCCGAATTGTAATAAAACTATTTGAGCCACGGTAAGCAGTGTGTAAATTCCCCACAGTAATTTGGCTGTGTGCGTTATGCGAGGGTGCAGTTTAGCTTTCTGCGGACCGGGAATTTCGGCTGCATACAATTGCATACCGCCAATGCCGAAAAACGGAAGAATTGCTAACGAAAGTATGATAATCCCCATTCCTCCGAGCCAACACATGAGGCTTCGCCATAATAAAATTCCGTGCGGAAGAACTTCTACATCGGTAAAAATGCTGGCGCCGGTGGCTGTAAAACCCGACATACTTTCGAAAAACGCATCAACAAAACATGGAGCGTAGCCGCCAATGATGAACGGAAGTGTGCCAAACAACGAAAATACCACCCAAACGAGCGTAACAAAAAGGTAACCGTCCCGTTTTTCAAACTGCGTATTGGGGTCTTTTTTTATAAAAAAGAACGAACACAAAGCCGCCACAAGCGTAATACCGGAAGAGTAGAGCAGGGGCAGAAAATCGCTTTCTTTATATATGTATGCTACAACAGTGGCAATGAGCATAAATGTTGCTTCGAAAAACAACAACGAACCTACTGTGTGCAGGAGCAGTTTGAAATTGATTAAGCTGGGTTGTTTCATCAGACAAAAAGTTTCTCTATCTTATAAATGCTCTCAGTAGGGCAAAATACAATCACATCGTCGTTGGGTTGAATGTGCGTTTCGCCGTTGGCAATATACCCCTTTCCGTTGCGAATAAGTCCACCGATAAAAAAATCCTTTGGTAGATGGAGGTTTTTGATTTTATCTTTTGTGATTTTTGCTCCTTCCTTTGCGGTTAATTCCACCACATCGGTATTTACATAAGTTAAATTTTTAACATCGTTTACGTCAATATCGAGCGTGTATTGATAAATATAATCGGCAGCAATTTGTTTTTTATTGATAATGGTTCCAATATCTAAACTTTCGGCAAATTGTATGTAATCAAGATTTTCAACTTCGGCAATTGTTTTTCTAATGCCGAATTTTTTTGCGGCAATACACGCCAAAATATTAGCTTCGGAGTCGTCGGTCAACGCCACAAAAGCGTCCATGCTCTCAATACTTTCCTGTTTGAGCAAATCAAGATTACTTGCATCGCCCAGAATAATCATTGCATTGCTCAATTGCTCAGTCAATTTCAAAGCTCTATCTTTATTGCGTTCAAACACTTTTACATTCATGTTATTTGGCAATTCCTGTACGGTTTTCACGGTTATGCGACCGCCGCCCATAATCATCAAATCTTTTATATTCACAATTTCTTTGCCGGCTTGTTTGCGCACGTGTTCTATATATTCTTTGGTAGTTATGAAATACGCAATATCGTTTGGCAAAATCTCATCATTTCCGGTGGGAATAATGGTGTCGAATTTGCGCCGAATAGCAACAATCCGGTAACCGGCACTGTCGGTTAAATCAGCTAATTTTTTATGAAGAATAGGAGCGTTGTGGCGCACTTTCAAACCAATCAACGTTAAAGCGCCATTTTGAAAATCAATCCATTGGCGCACCCAATTGGTTTCCAGCGAATTGCTTACTTCTTTTGCTGCCAACATCTCGGGGTATATCAGTGCGTTGATGCCCAACTGCTCAAAGAAATCTTTGTTTTTCGGAAGTTGGTATTCATAATTATCAATGCGGGCAACTGTTTTTTCGGAACCCAATTTTTTAGCAAGAATACACGCAGTTATATTTTGACTTTCAAAAGGAGTAACCGCTATAAATAAATCGGCAGACGATATGCCCGCTTCTTTTTGAATATTGATAGAAGTTGCCGCACCGGTAACGCCTATCAAATCGTAATCCGATTCCAATTGTTGTAATTTTTCCTCATCTTCATCAATGAGCGTAATAGTGTGCTTTTGGCGTGAGAGCATTTTTGCCAAATGCGTACCAACTTCGCCGGCTCCTGCTATAATAATTTTCATAATTTTACACAATGTCGTTTAGTTAAGTAATTTTTCAATCTTCGTGTCTTCATGTCGTCGTGTCTTCGTGTTCATTTTTTGCGCGCAAGCGCGTTTTTTTTAGAGTAAA
>WQTX01000160.1 GCA_009786075.1 Bacteroidota bacterium
ATACCAACGTGATTTATTTTTCATTCTTAGATATTCCATTTCTTTGAGAAATGGAATATCTTGAACGACACCAACCGGAATGAAATATAATTCACTATGGTATAAAATTGATTATCCGTCATTATACCTAAAAACGGTAAAATGTGGATTGCTTCGCTCCGCTCGCAATGACGCTCTTTCGAGAGTTTGCACAAACCAACAAATTTAAACACGCTTTACCCAACAAAAAAGGCGGAATTTTCCGCCTTTTTATCACAATAATTACACCATGTAATTATTTTGTTTTTACAGGCACTAAACATGCTTTATTTGCTTCAAGCCATTCTTTGTATTCTGTATTGCTAATTTGAGCAAGCGCATATTCAATTGCTTGTTCCTCTGACCAACCAAGCTCGATTACTCTATCATAGTTATTTTTAAACATGGGGATTTTCATTAATTTATCCAAACGCTCTTTGTTCTCGGCTTTTACAGGGGCACATTTATCGGTCGGTTGCGGATCTTTATCCTTACCACCACAGGAATTAAATGTAATCAACGATGCAAGCACAATTGACAACAAAGTAATTGTTTTTTTCAAATTTACAGTATTTTTTTTCATATCATCTCTCCTTTATTGGTTTGTGTGTTAGATATGTTTTTGTACTCTTCAAAACGAATCGTACCGCAAAAAAACAATTTGTCAAGACCTTTGTTAAAAATATTTTTTGCATTGATTCAAAAAAGCAGGTATTACATATCGTATTCGGGTTAAATTTTTATTGTTAATTGTTCGACCTCAAAAGTCAGAAATATTTTTGAATTGGCAATGGATTTATCAATTATTATTTCATATTTTTTTGTTTTACACAAATTTAGCCGCCAGCACCAACGCAAACAGCACAACACTAATCAAATCAGGCAACCAAATCCGGCGCATATTGCTCATATAATTGGCAATAAAAAACACGGCAGGCACAATGCCAAAATAAAAAATATCAACACCAACCCATGGAACAGCAATGTAGCACAGAGTAACAAAGCAGAAAAATAAAAACAGAAGCGAATAATATTGGTGAATGGCTACTTTTTTTACTGTTCTTCCTAAAAGCACGAAACAAACAGATGCAATAAAAAGCAGTGAACAAAGCACAAGGATTGCTATATTGATATACGAAAACGATGGAAATTTACTAAAACCGGCAACATTGACAGTGTTTTGTTGCAAAATAAAAAGGAAATAATCAAGTTTATCGAATAATATAATCCATGAGAACAGGAAAAACAACGGTGTTAAAATCCCCAAAATTGCCGAAATCCATTGTCGCCAATTGAAGGGAATTAATATAACAATGCCGAAAAACACAATAAGCGTTAAAAAATATACATTTACATAAATAAGTCCGGCGGTGGAAAAAAGTAAACCGGCTTCGTAAATATGGCGTAAATTCCGCTCGTTTTTATACAATTTGAAAATCGAAAGAAATCCTAACAATACCAACACTGCCGCAAACATCATAGGGTTGAATTGCTGATATTGCGGGAAAATTACGGCAAACAAAATCCCTAAAAAAATGTAAAACGACGTACGTTTTTCAATCAACCGAAACTGCGAATTGATAGTGGAAAGCAAGAAAATGGAAAATCCTACACACGCAAATTGCAACAACAAACCAACGTACGGATTGAACCCGAACACGCTCAACAGCGGCTTGTAAAGCGGCATAGGGTAAAGGTCGTAAAACTGCATTTCCATAACCGGATTAATACTATATGGCAACCACAATGCAGCTCCTACGAGCAGCAGCACAATAAATGCTGTGATAAAATTTCGTTGTAAAAGTGTGTGAATCATATATTTAAAATTTAATGATTTAATGATTTAAAAATTTAAGAATATGAATATTATTCACAGAAATCTTAAATGTTCGCACAAATCAACGCAATGACGCTCTTTTGAAGACTTGTATAAAACAATAAAATGTATCATCTTATGAATATCTTTAAATTTTTAAATCTCGTTATAGGTCAAACCCAATATCACTACGATAATACATTGCGTCGAATTCAATATTTTTAATTGCTCGGTACGAAAGCGCAAGCGCATCATTTTTATTATCGGCAAGTGAAGTAACGGCAATCACTCGCCCGCCTGCGGTACACAATTGATTATCAACGTGTTTTGTGCCGGCGTGAAATACCAAACTTGGAGCCGTTGCGCCGCTAATGTGAATAGCTTTCCCGCTTTCGTACGCTTCGGGATAACCGCCCGAAACCAACATTACGGTTGTAGCCGTTTGTGGATTGATTTCTATGCTCATTCCTGCTAATTTCCCGTTTGCCGCCGCGTGGCATAATTCCAGAAAATCCGATTGTATGCGGGGAACAACCACTTCGGTTTCGGGGTCGCCCATGCGCACGTTGTATTCTATTACTTTCGGCACACCGTTGTTTACCATTAAACCTATAAATACAAATCCGCAATAGGGAATTTGTTCTTTGTGAAAACCGTCAATAGTTGGTTTTACAATTTCTTGTTCTATGCGTTGCATTAGCGCCTCGTCGGCAAATGGCACGGGCGAAACTGCTCCCATACCGCCGGTGTTCAAGCCGGTATCGCCTTCGCCTATTCGTTTGTAATCTTTTGCTTCGGGCAATATCACATAATCTTTGCCGTCGGTGAGCACAAATACCGACATTTCTATGCCGTGTAAACATTCTTCAATAACTACTTTCCGGCTCGCTTCGCCAAATTTTCCTTGCAACATTGCCTGCAATTCGCTTTTTGCAGTTTCCAAATCAGGAATAATCAACACGCCTTTTCCGGCAGCCAAACCGTCGGCTTTCAACACGTAAGGCGGTTGCTGCTGCGCCAAAAATGCGAAACTTTCGGAAAGGTTTTCGGCTGTTGCCGTAAAATGCGCTGCTGTGGGAACACCGTTGCGCAACATAAATTGTTTTGCAAATTCCTTACTACCTTCCAGAGTAGCGGCGTATTTTTGTGGTCCCAAAACTTTTACGCCTTGTGCTTGCAATTCAGCGTCAGCCAAAATAAAATCGTGAACGCCTTTTACCAACGGGTCTTCGGGACCTACAATTACCAAAGTAATTTTTTCAG
>WQTX01000161.1 GCA_009786075.1 Bacteroidota bacterium
GGGATTTAGGGGGCTTTTTAAAACAATGAATTTCAACGAACAATTACATACTTATAATTGGCAAGAATTACAAAAAAACATTTATGCTAAAACTGCCTGCGATGTAGAACGTGCGCTTGCCAAAACTCGCGTGGACGCCGACGATTTTATGGCATTGCTTTCGCCTGCAGCAGAAAAGTATGTGGAACAAATGGCGCAAAAAAGCCGGTATTACACACAATTGCGTTTTGGTAAAACCATACAATTATACGTGCCGCTCTATTTAAGCAATTCGTGCAACAATCACTGCGTGTATTGCGGTTTCAATCACAATAACGATATGCAACGTATTATTTTGACCGATGGACAAATTTTGCAAGAAGTAGCAGCAATCAAGCAAATGGGCGATTTTCAGCATATTTTGTTGGTAACGGGCGAAAATTCCCGTGATGTTGGAATTGATTACATCGAGCACGCCATAGAACTCGTAAAACCGTATTTTGCGTCGATTTCCATAGAGGTGCAGCCTTTGCAGGAAGAGGAATACGCTCGTTTGTCGGCAGCCGGATTGAATGCCGTGTATTGCTATCAGGAAACGTATAATAAGGAAAAATACCGCTCATACCACCCCAAAGGAATGAAATCGAATTTCGATTGGCGGCTCGATACTTACGACCGAATGGGGCGTGCCGGAGTGCGCAAAATGGGGCTTGGCGTGTTGATTGGTTTGGAAGATTGGCGTTGCGAAGCGTTGCTTATGGCTGAACATTTACGCTATTTGCAAAAGCACTATTGGCAAACAAAATATTCGCTTTCGTTTCCCCGTATGCGTCCACACGAAGGTAAGGGATTTCAGCCCAATGTGGTGATGACCGACAAAGAATTTGCGCAACTGATGTTTGCCTTCCGCTTATTTGACCACAATATAGAAATTGCACTTTCCACACGAGAAAACCGGAATTTTCGTGATAATATGACCACGCTCGGCATAACATCGTTTAGCGCAGGCTCCAAAACCGACCCGGGAGGCTATGCGGTGTATAAAAATGAATTGGAACAGTTTTCGGTAAACGACGACCGTTCGCCGCAAGAAGTGGAAAAAGCAGTGCGTGCGCAGGGCTATGATGTGATTTGGAAGGATTGGGATTTGAGTTTGCAATAGTTATCGCACCTTGTCTTCCACATCAATCACAAAATCAAATCCATCGGCTACCGATGGCTTGCGCGACATACATTCTTTTGCTCCGTAATAACTATTTTCGGCAAAAGTAAATGTAACACCCTCAACAACATATTCAGCACCGAAAATAAATACATCTTCCGAAATATTGCTGGCTTTTTTCCAAATAATAGTAGTTATTTCATCATGAAATGAGCCGCTGTACGTTACGCAAAAATCATTGGGCGAGAAACCCGAAACTTCGTCTTTGTTCCAATCAGTGCAATAAAAATGTCCATACATTTCGTCAGCATCCATACCACGACGTAAATTCAAGAAAAACGAGCCGTAATACACGCCCTTATGCGGACTTACGGTTGAATAAATTTTAAACACACACACGTGCTTGCCCATATTACCTTTGCTTTTTATGGTGGCTATTTTATACCATTTGTCGTTGTCGGCAGCATGAAATCCTTTGTAATAAGCATAGCTGTTTGTTTTTACAACAGGCGGAGGCGTTTGACTTACTTTTTCTTTTTCTTGAGGCAGTTTGTCAACTTTCTGGGGCAGTTTATCAACTTTTTTATCCGTAACTATTGTTTCGGGATTTGTTTGATAGATTGTTACACAGCTTGTTATGCTTATTATCGTTGCCGAAATAAAGATGTAAAAAAGAGTTTTCATAAAAAAAATTGTTTTGATTGATTTTCGGTACTATTATTGCAATTATTGTGCCATTTTTTTATTTAAAATTTAATCAAACAAACTTTTCCAAAGTTTAAAACTTTGGAAAAGTTACAATTAGCGAATGGATTTGTAAAAAAAGAGTTATTTTTACTTTCTAAAAATATCTAAAACCTAACTCCTAAATGAGATACACCCGAAACACCCTAATCCCCGAAATCGGCACCGCCGGTCAAGAAAAACTTCGCACGGCAAAAGTTTTAGTCATAGGCGCAGGCGGTTTAGGCTCGCCGGTGCTTGCGTATCTTGCGGCGGCGGGCGTTGGCACGCTGGGAATTATTGATTACGATGTGGTTGATGTTACCAATTTACAGCGGCAAATTTTGCATTTTACACCTAATATTGGGCAATTGAAAACCAAGTCGGCACAAGAAAAATTGCAAGCACTCAATCCCGAAATTTGTATACAAACATATACCGAAAAATTCACACCCGAAAATGCCGAAACACTTATTGCCGATTACGATTTTGTAATAGATTGCTGCGATAATTACGAAACAAAATTTTTGATAAATGATGTGTGCGTGCGCTTACAAAAAGCCTATTCACACGGTGCAATACTTGCCTTGCAAGGCGAAGTGATGACTTACACGCCGGGTACAGCCTGTTACCGCTGTGTATTTGGCGAAGCCCCCGACGAAAATACCGTTCCTTTGGCATCGCAAGCGGGGGTTTTGGGTGCAGTAGCCGGTGTAATCGGTAGCATACAAGCTGCAGAATGTATTAAATTTATTACCGATGTCGGTACGTTATTAACTAATCGTTTGTTGGTGTTCGATGCTAAAAGTATGTTATTTACTACGTTGAAAGTGAAGAAGAAAGAGGGGTGTTGTTAAAAAAATGATTTACCGGTCCATGTCCGCCGCCAATTACGTAATTGCTACCGTTTTCTATTGCCTTATGAAGATATTGTTTAGCAGCTTGCACAGCATCGTTCAAACTATATTTTTGCGCTAAAAATGCCGCAACTGCACTCGAAAGTGTGCAGCCTGTGCCATGCGTATTTTTAGTTTCAATGCGTGAAGATTTCAAATACACAATCTCTTTTGTTTCGTTATTATACAACACGTCGGTTAATTCGTTACCCTCACAATGTCCGGCTTTGAGCAACACCGACACTTTTCCTTGCGAAAGTTCACGAGCGCAACCTGTTATATCGGTTTGATTATCAATTGTATGTCCAAGCAAAATTTCGGCTTCGGGAATATTGG
>WQTX01000162.1 GCA_009786075.1 Bacteroidota bacterium
CGCGTCTTTCGTAATAATAGACGCGGCACGCCACGTCTCTACTCATAATAATACACCCGTTTTACCCGCCGAGAAATTGAAGTAATTACTTCATAAGGAATAGTTTCGAGTTTTGCAGCCATATCGCTTATAGGGAGTTCGGTGCCAAAAATTATAACTTCGGCGCCAATTTGAGTGTCAATTTCGGTAATGTCAATCATAGTTGCGTCCATACACACATTGCCAATAATTGGAGCAAATTGTTTGCCTATGAGCACATGTCCCACACCATTGCCTAATTTTCGACGCAAGCCGTCAGCATAACCAATCGGAAGAACAGCAATTTTTGATGGTCGCAGAATTTTACCATTTCTACAATAACCAACCGTTTCGCCGCTTTGCATGGTGCGAATGTCGGAAATACAAGTTTTGAGCGTACTCACATGCATACAATTTTCCTGATGAACGGCACTAATTCCGTATAAACCAATACCCAAACGCACCATATCGAATTGCGCTTGCGCAAACCGCTCAATGCCTGCGGAATTTAAAATATGGCGCATAACAGGGTAGGGTAGAGCGGTTTGTATCGTTTCACTCATGCGGGTAAACAATTCTATTTGATGCAGGGTAAATTCATCGAAACGCTCTTCATCGCTGCCCACCAAATGCGAAAATACCGATTGAATGTGGCAGTTCGGAATTGCCGAAATTCGTTGCAATAATTCCGCAACGTCGCTTTCGCCAAAACCATAGCGAGCCATGCCGGTATCTAATTTTATGTGAATTGGCAATTGTGCCAAACTGTACGTTTTTTGAAAATCGGCAAGTTCGGCAAGCACGTTGAAATTGTGAATATTTGGCTCCAAATCGTATTCATATAATTGCGCTAACATGCCATATTCGGGGTTCATAACCACAATTGGCGTGCGAATACCGGCGTTGCGCAACTCAATTCCTTCGTCAACAAAAGCCACCGCCAAATAATCCACGCCTTGATGTTGCAGAATATTCGCAATTTCGTAACTGCCGCTGCCATACGAAAACGCCTTTACCATAACCATAATTTTGGTTGCAGGTAAGAGCTGCGATTTGAAATAATTCAAATTATGAATCATGGCGTTGAGGTTGATTTCAAGCACGGTTTGATGTGTTTGCAATTCCAATTTTTGCGCAATTTTTTCAAATTCATATTCTCGTGCCGCTTTGAGCAAAATAGTTTCATCGGCAAATTGAAAATCAGCGAGTTGTGCAAGTAATTCCTGTGTGTTTTGAAAATAATTACCGTGCGTTATAAACTGCGGTAAATATGTGGAAACATCGTTTCCGACGCCAATAACTTTTTGAATATCATATTGTTGTATCAGTTGCGCAATGGTTCGGTATAATTCCGGTTTTTCAATACCGGTTTGCTTAACGTCCGAAAGAATAAGCGTTTTTTTGTCGTGTTGTTTTTGTTGTGAAAGAAATTGCAGGGCAATGGTAACACTTTGCAAATCAGAATTATAACTATCATTTATGATTGTGCAATTATGCGTTCCGGCAATTTGCTCCAAACGCATGGCAATTTGCGGTAAATCGCTGAAATACTGCGCCGTATTTTGCGATGCTTCGACTCCGCTCAGCAACCGCGCGCATATAAAACACTGCACGGCATTTTCTATTGAGGCACTATCGTTGAAAGGAATGGTAAATTCAAAAGTATCTACGTCATGCTGAACTTGTTTCAGCATCTCCTTATTTGTAAGAGATTGCGGGTCAAGCCCGCAATGACGATTTTGAGTGTCCCATTGTACATATATAATAGTATGTTCAAATTGCGGCACATAAGAAACCTGTATCGGCGCATTGCCCGCAAAACTCCATGCAACACATTCGGTGTGCGGTAATTGCTGTGCATGTTTATGAATAAGTTCATAATCAGCGCAATACACAAGTTGTTTGCAATGCGCAAACAGTTTCATTTTTTCGGCAACTTTTTGTTCTATCGACTGAAAATTTTCTTGATGGGCATCGCCAATAGTAGTAAAAATGCCGATAGTTGGTTGCAGCATTTTTTCTAAGTGCTCCATTTCGCCACATTGCGAAATACCGGCTTCCATAATTGCGCAGTTGTAATTTTCTTGCAACAACATCAACGAAAGCGGCACGCCAATTTGCGAATTATAACTTTTGGGACTACGCACCACCGCCATTTCGTGTTTCAAAATATGATACAACCATTCCTTGCAAATAGTTTTTCCATTGCTGCCGGTGATTGCCACAAGCGGTTGCGAAAATTGTTCACGATAGTGTTGCATTAATTGTTGAAACGCAGCGAGCGTAGATGCACTTATAATATAATGCGCATCGTTGTATAAAGGGAAATTTTCGCCCTCTTGCACCCAAAAAATCCGTTGCCCTTGTTCATAAAGTTGTGCAATAAACGAGTGTGCATTGCGCTGCTTGCCCACAAGAGCCAAAAATATAGTGTGCGGCGAAACCGAGAAATTCCGGCTATCGGTTTGAACGCTTGTGATTGTGAGTGCTTGGTTGCTGAGCGAAGTCGAAGTATTACCACGTAGCGTGCTGTTGGTGTGGTGGGCTATTTGTGCGAGTGAATATGAAAACATGGGAATGAATTATTATAGAGCAAAGGTACATATTAATTGATACTTCGACAAACTCAGTAACCCAAAATTGAAAAATTATTTTTTGATATGCAATTATGTATTCCAAAAATTAAGCATTTGAAAAATAAAAAAGACGAAAAAACCTTGCTGAAACCCACCCCTTTACAAAAATTCTCACAAAGAAATTTAAAAAAGAGTAATAAACATTTGGTGGGAACAAAAAAAGGGTGCATATTTGCACTCCCAAAAACGGGGTATTGACCTCGGCGAAGCCGGAGAGGTGGAGCGGGGCAAAATGGAAGAGTTCATTGAAAGTATATATAAACCAAAATAAGAGTAAATACAGATAAGCGAAGCGTAAAGACTTATGTTGTGAAAGACAATAATAAATTAATTACAACGAAGAGTTTGATCCTGGCTCAGGATGAACGCTAGCGGCAGGCTTAACACATGCAAGTTGCGGGGCAGCGCGTCTTCGGATGGCGGCGACCGGCG
>WQTX01000163.1 GCA_009786075.1 Bacteroidota bacterium
GGTGTTTTGGGCGCAGTAGCCGGTGTAATCGGTAGCATACAAGCTACTGAATGTATTAAATTTATTACCGGTGTCGGTACGTTATTAACTAATCGTTTGTTGGTGTTCGATGCTAAAAGTATGTTATTTACTACGTTGAAAGTGAAGAAGAAAGAGGGATGTTGTTAAAAAAATGATTTACCGGTCCATGTCCGTCGCCAATTACGTAATTGCTACCACTTTCTATTGCCTTATGAAGATATTGTTTAGCAGTTTGCACGGCATCGTTCAAACTATATTTTTGTGCTAAAAATGCTGCAATTGCACTCGAAAGCGTGCAGCCTGTGCCATGCGTATTTTTAGTTTCAATGCGTGAAGATTTTAAGTAAACAATTTCTTTCGTCTCGTTATTGTACAGCACATCGGTCAATTCGTTGCCCTCGCAATGTCCGGCTTTGAGTAGCACCGACACTTTTCCTTGCGAAAGTTCACGAGCGCAACCTGTTATATCGGTTTGATTATCAATTGTATGTCCAAGCAAAATTTCGGCTTCGGGAATATTGGGTGTAATAAGGCGAACATTGTACAGCAATTGTTGTTTGAGTGTTTCAATTGCTTCGGGTTGCATTAATTTATGCCCCGAAGTGGAAACCATAACAGGGTCGAGTACAATATTTTTGCAAGAATATGAAACTAAGGTTTTTGCCACAATTTCAATAATTTCCGGTGATTGCAACATTCCTATTTTTATGGCATCTGCGCCTATATCGTTCATTACGGCGGTAATTTGTGCTGCTACAATTTCAGCAGGCAAGGCGTAAACAGCCTCTACGCCCAAAGTATTTTGTGCGGTAATTGCTGTGATTGCCGTTGCGGCATACGCTCCGCAGGCGGAAATGGTTTTTATATCGGCTTGTATGCCTGCGCCGCCGCCGGAATCGCTGCCGGCTATGGTTAGGACAAGTCCGTGCCGGCGTGGGTGTTCTATTTTATTTGGTCGTGCCATATTTTATTGAAATTTTAACACATATATTTGCTTTTTGCTTTTTGTTTTTGTATATTTGCACTGTGTTATCACACAAACCGGAATGCGGCGCAAAGCAAGGTTAAGGCTCTTTGGCAGTTCCGGTTTTTTTATTGACTTCCACGCAGTAATGAAATTTGCCGTCTTTTTGAAATCTCACAACTAAATGTACTGTTTCCGGTTTTTTGTCTATTACGCATTTTGCCTTAAAATTCAAATATCCAATAACGGTGGCACTGTCTTTATCCTTTCTATCGCCCCAATTATTGTATTCGGCATAGCAAAGTAAATCAACCAAGCAACAAGCCAATGCCGCTTTTTTAGAATACATTGAACTACCGTGAGTGGTCTTTTTCATTCCCGACACCGAAATTTCAATATTGATTTTTAAATGTTGGTTTTGCACAACTTTTCCTTTCAGTTTCAGCAATTCATTAAAGGTAATTTCTCGCAGTTCTGCCGAGGTTTTTGTTTTCCATGATTTTGGTATTTCTACTTGTGGAATGATAGTTTGTTTGTATTTTTTTGTATTCATTGTTTTTAGTTATGGGTTGTCATGCTGTTTTTTCCAAACTTATCATTTCGAGGATGTCCTCGAAATGTTCGGAGAGCTACAGTCCGTGCCATCAAGGGGACAAGGGGATTAATCCCCTTGTTAAATTCCCCTCCAAAGGAGGGGTTAGGGGAGGCTCGTTACACACCCACTCAATTCCCTTGTCAATTTCATAGCACAAAAATTCGGGCCGCACATGGTGCAAAAACCCTCATCATCGTGTTTGCCTTCTTTATAATATTCAAGCGCACGTTCGGGGTCGAGCGAGAGGTTGAATTGGTCGCGCCAACGGAAATCGTAGCGGGCTTTGCTCAACGCATTATCGCGCACTTGCGCTCCCGGGTGGGCTTTTGCCAAATCGGCAGCGTGAGCGGCAAGTTTGTAGGCAATTACGCCGTTGCGCACGTCTTCTTTGTTGGGTAAACTCAAATGCTCTTTGGGCGTAACGTAGCAAATCATAGCCGTTCCAAGCCACGCAATATGTGCCGCGCCAATGGCAGATGTGATGTGGTCGTAACCCGGCGCAATGTCGGTAACCAAGGGACCAAGCGTGTAAAACGGCGCATTGTGGCATACCCGTTTTTGCAAATCCATATTTTCTTGGATTTTGTGCATTGGCACGTGTCCGGGACCTTCTATGATTACCTGCACATTGTGCGCCCACGCTTTTTGCGTAAGTTCGCCCAACACATTGAGTTCGGCAAATTGCAGCGCATCGTTGGCATCGTGAATTGAGCCCGGACGCATACCATCGCCAAGCGAAACGGCTACATCGTAGGCTTTTAGAATTTCGCAAATTTCGTCGAAATGCGTATATAAAAAATTCTCTTTGTTGTGAATTTTACACCATTTGGTAAGAATTGAGCCACCTCGTGAAACAATTCCCGTCAAGCGATTTTTCAGCAAACTTTCGTGCGCTTGCAACACACCGGCGTGAATGGTAAAATAATCAACGCCCTGCTCGCATTGTTCTATAAGCGTGTCTTTGTAAATTTCCCACGTAAGATTTTCAACTTTTCCCTCAACTTTTTCAAGTGCTTGGTAAATTGGCACCGTTCCCACCGGCACCGGACAGTTGCGAATAATCCACTCACGAGTCTCATGAATATGTGCGCCGGTTGATAAATCCATAAGCGTATCGCCGCCCCATTTGCAGCTCCACACGGCTTTTTCAACCTCTTCGTCAATACTCGACGACAGGGCGGAATTGCCAATGTTAGTATTGAGTTTTACCAAAAACCGGCTACCGATAATCATAGGCTCGGCTTCGGGGTGGTTTATGTTTGCGGGAATAATTGCCCGTCCGGCAGCAACTTCCTCGCGCACAAATTCGGGCGTGATATGCGTTGCAATACCTAAAACGTCCGTCATTTGATTTTCACGAATGGCTACGTATTCCATTTCGGGGGTGATAATTCCTTGTTTGGCATAATACATTTGCGAAATTTCCTTGCCTTGTTTTGCCTTGTACGGTTTGCAAATATGCTGAAAACGCAAGTGGTCTAAATTTTTGT
>WQTX01000164.1 GCA_009786075.1 Bacteroidota bacterium
GTTTAAACAAGTATTATCCACTTTATGCTTATATTGGCATTGTGTTGGCAATTATTTTGATTGATTACAAGGCTAAATTTAAAAACAAACGCCTGTACATCAAAAAAGGTGTTGTCGAAATGATGGTAATTATTACCGTCTTAGTTGTAACATTTCACATTGCCGAATTGATTAAACCGCTTATCGCCTTGCCGCAAATATTTTTTGCGATGCTTATTACTTGTAGCTTAGGTGCAATATGCTATAAATGGTCTTTCGGACCTGCAATAAAATCTTTGCTTTTTGCAGGCTTGCCCGTTGTACTTGCCGGAAATTTTATTATTGGTGGCTCGCGCATTACCGAAGCTTTTAGCATTGAAGGAATGAATGCAGTTTTGGCATTTGGATTTTTCGGTCAGATACTATGGATGTTTGGCGGTATAGCATTGATGATGTTGTTTGCAAAAACAACCAATGTACGCAATCTCGCGCCCGGACTTGCCGGTGGCTTGTCGCATGCCGGTTTGACCGGTGCTTGTACTGCCGGCGATTTAGGGAAAGAGGCAGCGGTTCGCGCGCCGATTATGATTAATATTCCGTTCACGGCGCATATTTTTGTATTTTCTATTTTAGCGGTAAGTGCTGCAAATGGTCATCTTTCAATGGTACCGGCTATCATAGTACTTGCTTTGGGTGCCGGATTAACGCTTTGGTCTTTGCGATCGCTACGACGCGCAAATGGCAATGACAATAAAGAAATTACCGGTTTGATGAAGTTTTCGCTCGGCTGGCAACTCACCGCAATCTTTGCGAGTTTTGTTATATTGAGCATTGCCGGAATGTCGCTCGAAAATACTGCTGTGAGCGCAACCTCGTCTATGTCTCATTTCGGATTATTTGCCGCCACACAGGGTGGAATGTTTGGCGCTGAAGTAGCTTCACTGCTGCCGTTTATTTTCGCGATGCCGTTTTTGGTGCACCCATTTGTGTTTTTTATTTTCGGAAAAACGATGGACAACAACGGAGAAATGCCGAAACTTCCGGTATTTATATTAGCTGCAATCGGAGTAGCAGGCGTAATCTTCTCGATATTTTTGATTTAATGTGTAGGATTCTGTCCAAAAAAGAACGCGCTTAAAAAGCCGCAGGAAAATGACGCAAAAGCCGCAAATTAATGCAAAAAACAATATGTTATTTTTTTAAATCACTCATTTTCAATAAATTAAAATTTGTGATAATTTGCGTTTTTTGCGTTCAAAGATACTTTTAGGACAGCCTCACACAAGCAAAACAAAAAAGGAAAGCAACATTTGCTTTCCTTTTTTTTGCGGGTGAAAAACGGGGCTCGAACCCGCGACCTTCGGAACCACAATCCGACGCTCTAACCAACTGAGCTATAATCACCATTTGTTTTTTGCGACTGCAAAGATAATGCAGACTTTTGAATCACGCAAATTTTTTTACAAAAAATTGAAAATTAAACTCTAAACTTTATACTCTAAACTCTAAACTCTATATATCCAACAGTCCTTCCGGAATACGCAGGCTGATTATTTTTTCTTCGTGGTCAATATCGAGAATAAAATCATCGCTTGCCGGAATTAAAATTTCCTCTGCTGCGGCATTTTCAACAATAAAAAGTACGTTTTTTGTCGATTCGTCAATTGCGCAAACCCTTCCAATTTCGCAAAGTATTTCGTCCTTAAGTATAAATCCGATAAAGTAAGACATGCCGATTTCCTCTTCTTTTACCTTATCTTGAAAAGATACCGGAAGATAAATGGTCAAACCATTAAATTCGCGTGCTTTTTCCTCATTATCAATATCTTCCAGCATAAGCAATGCGGTCGAATCAGTTTTAAAACGATAACTTTCTATGAAAAAAGGCACGAATATTCCATCAATCTCAAAGATAAAAAATGGCGCGTCTTCGCTGTCAAACACATCGGTGGTAAAGCTAAACGACATTTCGCCGTTTATGCCGTGTGGTTTGTTAATTTTTCCGATGGGAAATACATCTTCTTTGTGTATCATTGCAGCTTTTCCTTTTTTTCGACAAAGTTACAATTTTTTCCTTGTAAATTCTAATTTATTCAGTACTTTTGCAAACGAAACAAATTATTTTAAAACTATCAACAACATGCAGTTAACATCAAGTAATGCGCTTAAGATTTTTTCGGGAACAAAAAGTCGTTACCTTGCCGAAAAAATTTGTGAACATTTGAATTGCCCACTTGGAAAAATGAATATTGAACATTTTTCGGATGGCGAATTTGCAGTTTCATACGAAGAGCCGATACGGGGAAAATTCGTGTATTTGATCCAATCCACTTTTCCAAATTCCGACAATTTAATGGAATTGCTATTGATGATTGATGCTGCCAAGCGTGCCTCAGCGTACAAAATTATTGCAATAATTCCCTACTATGGCTTCGCACGTCAGGACAGAAAAGACAAGGCTCGCGTTTCCATTGGTGCGAAACTCATTGCCGATATGTTGAGCGTTGCAGGTGTTGACCGAGTTATTACAATGGATCTGCATGCCGACCAAATTCAAGGATTTTTCGATGTACCCTTAGACCACCTATATGCTTCCACTCTTTTTGCGCCCTACATTAAATCACTCAATCTGAAAGATTTGGTTATAGCATCGCCGGATGTAGGCGGTTCAAAACGCGCTGGATCTTATTCTAAGTATTTGGCTGTGCCGATGGTAATTTGCCACAAAACACGCGAAAAAGCAAACGAAGTAGGCGAAATGCGCATTATTGGAGAGGTTGAAGGCAAAGATGTAATTATCGTCGATGATATGGTAGATACAGCCGGAACTCTTTGCAAAGCTGCTGATTTGATGGTAGAACGAGGAGCAAATAGCGTTCGCGCAATAGTAACGCATGGAATCATGTCGGGACGTGCCATTGAAAATGTAATGGAATCGGCACTCACGGAGTTGATTTTTACAGATTCAATTCCTTTCGACACCTCACTTTGCCCGAAAGTAAAAG
>WQTX01000165.1 GCA_009786075.1 Bacteroidota bacterium
AGTTTCGCCCAACTTGAGCGTAGCAATGTATTCTTTGGTTTGATGTTGAAATTCTTCTATTCGCTTGGTGGCTCGTCCGGTGCAGATAATCATTACGCCCGTTGCCAAAGGGTCGAGCGTGCCGGCATGTCCTACTTTTATTTTCTTAACCTTCAACGCTTTCCGCAGTTTCCAGCGAATTTTACTCACCACATTAAACGAAGTCCAAGTCAGCGGTTTGTTTATGTAAAATATTTCTCCGTCGAGAATGTTCATTTGCTCTAAATTCATCTTACATTATACTCAAATCCACACCTTGCCAAAGCAATATCAAAATCAATCCGCCGACAATAATACGATACCAACCAAAAGCCTTAAAACCGTATTTTGTCAGAAAACTGATAAAAAACTTAATTGCTGCCATTCCAACAGCAAATGCAACCACATTTCCGAGCATCAAAGTGCCCAAATAATTGCCGGTAAAATACTGCAAGCCCTCATCGCTTATAAATTTTGCGAGCGTGTAACCGGTTGCTGCTGCCATGGTGGGCACAGCGAGGAAAAAAGAAAATTCGGCAGCATTTTTGCGCGTCAGCTTTGTTGTCATTCCACCTACGATGGTTGCCATTGAGCGCGAAACGCCCGGAATCATTGCGATACATTGAAAAAAACCGATTTTCAAAGCACGTTTCCAATCCATTTCTTGGTTTTCGCTTGGCTTGTTAAACCACTTATCGACGAAAAGCATCAAAATTCCGCCCAAAAACAGCATAACGCCAACAACAAATACACTTTCGAGCATGCTGTCGATCACATCGCTAAATAAAAATCCGATGAAAGCGGCGGGCAAAAACGCAATGAAAAGTTTCCAGTAAAAATCGTACTTATACAAGAAACGACTGCCGTAAACCTTCATTTTTTCCATTGCGGAAGCATCGGTTTGAACTGCCTGTTTGTCGAAAATTGTGCATGAATTTATCTTGAAAAAACGTTTCCAATAGAGTACAACAACTGCCAGAATGGTTCCAAATTGGATGTTGACGGTAAACATTTTTACAAACGCGTTGCTCTCGACACCAAGCAATGCCTGCGTCAAAATCATGTGTCCGGTGCTTGAAACGGGCAAAAACTCGGTCAAACCTTGCACAATGGCAATGATGATTGTTTCTAATATTGTCATAATTTATTTTTTTGTCCACAGATTACACAGATTTATGCAACGCTAAATTGTAAAGACGCAATGCATTACGTCTTTACTGCGCAAATCTGTGTAATTTGTGGACTTTTGAACTACGCTTTTCCTGTTTTTGGTTTATAAATAATTGCAAAAACTACGAATGCAAATCCCAAAAGCGCAACTATGGGCGCAACTGTAATGCGACGTGTGCTGAAAATATCGGGATTGAACTCAACGCCCGATGGTTCGCCGGTCATCAAAACGAAACCAAGCACAATAATGGCAAATCCGACCGCAATAAGCAGCAGATTTATCTTCGGTAATGTAAATACTCTATCTTTTTCCATAAAAAATATTAATTTCAGATTTCAGATTTCAGATTTCAAATTTTTTCAGAAACTGAGAATCTGAAATCTGAAATCTGAAATTTGAAATCAATTAAACAAAATACATATCGTTCGTGCTCATTCGCACATAGCGACCTACGGCAAAATAAGACGAAAGCGAAGTAATAACAATTCCTGTAAGAACGATTACAAAACACACAATACTTGCATTTTGAATTGTGATTGTCATTCCTTCAAAACCGATTTGAGTTTTGGCGTAAAACAGTAAACCGGCTAAATACCCAATGGCAAGCAAACCTGCAATAAGTCCGTTGATTATGCCACGCTTTACATAAGGCTTGCGAATAAACCAGGACGTGGCACCAACAAGCTTCATTGTGTTAATCAAAAAACGGTTTGAATATACTGCAAGTCGTATGGTGTTGTTAATTAGCGCAATGGAAATAAAAAGCAAAATCAAGGCGATGCCAAACAACACCATGCTTACGCGGCGAATATTGTTGTTTACCATGTCAATTACATCGCGTTGATAGATAATCCGGTGAATATATTCAAAGTTTCGCAGTCTTGATTCAATCACAGCAACGCTGTCGCTATTGGCATAAACCGAGTTTAAACTTACTTCAAACGATGCCAACAAGGGATTAAAACCCAAAAATTCTTTCGGATTTTCGCCCAGCGATGAGATTAATTCTTCCAAAGCCTCTTCTTTTGAAATGTAGCGAACCGATTGCGAAAACGATGAAGCATCGATAAAACGTTCGATTCGTCTGCGATAATCATCTTCGATTTCATCGTTCAGAACGACCGTCAACTTTATATTTTCGCGCACATTAATGCTGATGTCGCGTGCGAGCAAAAGCAAGGCACACATCAAACCAATCAGAAAGAGCACCAACGAAATACTGATGGTCGAAGTAATTTGCGTTCCGGAAATTTGTTTTTTGTTTTGTTTCGACATTTTTTATGTAGTTTATGATTATCTGTTCAGAATTCTACCCATGAAAAGAAAATGCTTTAAAAAAACAGACAAAAGTACATATTTTTTTACTGAAAGCCATATTATTGGCGGTTAATTTTCTGAAAAGAGACAGTTTTTTTATTTGTGTCGATAATGTCAGCAAAAAAATAAAATTGACACAAAGCACGAGTCGTGAACAAACATTAAATTTTCGCCAAAAATCAAAAAAAATCACAACGCGCAATTGAGGTTGCCGAATTTTAACACAAAAATAACATATCTTTGAAGCGATTATTTCAAAACAATAAAATGATAATTCATATTATGAGAACAAAAGTAATTTTTGCAGTTTTTTTAGGCGCATTTTTTGTATTTTCTTTGCAAGCGCGCAATTTGAATGGTACCGGCTCGTTTGGTATTACGCTAACCGGTA
>WQTX01000166.1 GCA_009786075.1 Bacteroidota bacterium
CAATGTCGTTTAGTTAAGTAATTTTTCAATCTTCGTGTCTTCATGTCGTCGTGTCTTCGTGTTCATTTTTTGCGCGCAAGCGCGTTTTTTTAGAGTAAACACGAAGGCACGAAGACAGAAAGACACGAAGAATATTTTCTTAACTAAACGACATTGATTATTAATTATTAATTTATAATTCGTCCCGCTACGCTTGTACCGGCGTTTTTTCCGTCTGCTCCAAAATTTCATGCAACACTTTGGGTAATTGTTTGTGCAATCGGTTTTGTGCAATTGTCCAATATCGTGTTTTTTCGCGCAAATAGTTGCCTAAATATTCTTGCTCGGTTTGTCCGGGAGTAGGCACCAAAATGGCTTTGAGGTGCAATTTTTCATAATCCATAATAGAACTGTAACCCGCACGCGAAATTATAATTTTTGCACCGCTCAATAGTTGATTAATTTCGTAATTGGTTGCAAATGTTTGTATTACACAATTTCCAACCTGTGTTGATTGACTGTGCGCAGCAAGCACGCCACGCACCAAACACGATGAATAAGGCAGTGTGGGCAAAATTCTGCACAAGATTGCTTCAAAAATTCCCCGTTGCGGTTCAGGACCCGAAAGTATGGCAACCACATCGTAATTGCGGAGCGAATGAACCTGTTCACGAGCCGAAAGCGGACCTATAAAATAGGAATTCGGCACAGTCCAACTATGCGACAAAATGCCCGAAATATTTTTTGAACCGTTATAATCGGGAATCCAACATTCGTCGAATTTTAAAATCATAGCTTTGTTGATTTGAAAAAACAGAAATTCAAATGGACGCAGCACAAGCGGCAAACGCACCCGAACTTGATGTGTTATAAAAATCGATTTACACTTCGACGAGTACATTCCAAAACGATTATCGGAAATAATAACATTAGCATTGTATTTTTCCGCTAAGGCATTGGCAATGCTTTGTTCCTTACTTTTAACAACCAATGATTTCGGAATTTGTACTAAAAGTTTAAAAAATGTACTAAAAGTATTTTTTCCATACGTAATGTTGTACGAAGGAATTTCTTCAAATTCAAGTGTTGGGAATTCCTGTTTGAGCAACTCCAACGACCGCCCCGACGAAGCAATTATACAACGATTTTTGCCGTTGAGTAGAGTTTTAATAATTGGAATACAGCGAGTTGCATGCCCTAATCCCCAATCGAGAGGAGCTATTATAACGGTGGAGTTTTTGATTTGGTGCGGCATAGTTGCAAAAAAGTTTTTACCAAAAATAACAAAAAAAATTAAAAAAAAGAAGAGAGTGTCTTAAAAGAACGCAAATAATGCAAAACGCGCAAATTTACGCAAAAAAATTACGAGGGGCGGATTGTACTTCCTACGAAATACTAACCGTAATCCCTGCACTACTCATGCGTTCGGCAATTTTAGTCAACTCCTCTTTTGAAACTGTTTCGAGCGCAATAGGCGTTTCACGCTGAATGGCGTACACAAAAACTTCATCGACTTTCACTTTTTTGTACACTTCAATCAAAGCGTCAATTTCGGTATCGGTGGTGTTGTCTATAATTTTGCCATTTACCACGCCCCGCAAAAACATGGTTTGAATAATTTTTTTGCCCTTAAATAATTGTACATTGCTTATAAAATTGTCCAAAAAATCCATATTTGCCGGTTGATTGATAGCCGCAATTGTTTCGGTAATTGCCGAATCGAGTTTAAACATACATCTATCAACTTTTTGCAAAGCGTTTAAAATCTGCGGTTTATGCAATTGTGTAGCATTGGTAAGCACCACCACTTCGCTCTGTGGCGAATAGATGTTACGCAGTTCTATCACATCATCTATAATTTGTGCAAATTCGGGGTGGATTGTAGGTTCGCCGTTGCCGGCAAATGTAATAGCATCGGGCTTTTGCGGCATGGTTTGTAAGGTGTGCGCCAAATGTTCCATAACCTGCGCTCTCGAAGGTAATTCGGGCGTAATTGAACCCGCAAACGGTTGATTTAAACCACATTCGCAATAAATGCAATCGAAATTACAGAATTTTATTTTCGTGGGCAGCAAATTCACGCCAAGCGACAAACCCATTCTACGGCTACGGATTGGTCCTACAATAATATCGTTGAATAAAAATGTTGCCATAATTGTGTTGATTTGCTTATTGGCACATTGGCATATTAATTAATTGGCACATTGTTTCGCTTTTTTCGCCGCACGTTTTGCTTTCCACACCTCATATATAGCCGGACAAATCGATATAAAAATAATAATAATCGCAACTTTTTCTATATTATTGGCAACCCATTCAATAGTGCCCAACAGTGCGCCCAGCGTGATAAACAGTACAACCCATACTATGCCGCCAATTACGTTATAAGCAAAAAAATGCTTGTAAGTCATTCTACTCATACCTGCCACGAATGGTGCAAAGGTGCGTACAATTGGAACAAAACGAGCCAAAATAATGGTTTTACCACCGTGTTTTTCGTAAAACTCATTCGTTTTTTTCAAATATTCCTGTTTAAATATTTTGGAATTGGGATTTTTAAACAGTTTTTCGCCAAAAAAACGTCCGATTGTGTAATTACAGGCATCGCCCAATATTGCTGCCACTATGAGTAATAGTATAAGCCAATATATATGCAGCGAATTTCCGGGATTTATGGCAATAGTACCTGCTATAAAAAGGAGCGAATCGCCGGGTAAAAAAGGAGTTACCACCAAGCCTGTTTCGCAAAAAATAATCATAAATAAAAATACGTACATCCACGTTCCATACTCTGAAACAAAGTAATGTAGCGTTCCATTCGTATCACTCAATAACTGAACAAAAAAAGTCCA
>WQTX01000167.1 GCA_009786075.1 Bacteroidota bacterium
CGAAGGAGCTATTCTGAGTGGCAGTGTAGTAAATATGCTTGTAAGTAGCGAAAATGACATCGTCGTGCTCACGGTCAAATCGCACGACAAAACGGTAATGCGAAACTACACTATACATCTTGTAAATTCATGTACTTCCTACGAAAGCACGCCCCAACTTTCGGGAAGTATTTCGAGCCCGATTGGATCGGAAAACTTGAATCTGAATCTAACACCCGCTCAACTGATTAATAAACACAATGATTTGAAAATTTTTAATTTAGCGCAAGCCGGAAAAAAAGTTTACATGAGATATAGCGCAAGCTCTGACGCTTGTTATGCATTTCCGGATGTGTATAATCTCTATCCCGGTGCAACTTTCAAGTTCAAGGTAACTGAAACCGGCAGCTACACTTTCCAAAAATCAAGTGGAACTGAAAGTATAATCATGACTATTTTTAATTCCGAAACTGCATCTTGCGAAAGTTTTGTTTCTTCAAATTGTTATTGGAGTGGAACGGGCACAAATTTTTATTATAATTATAATTCTATGACTGCAGTATTAACCGCCGGCACTGAATATTTCTTGCAAACTTTATCGGTATCCAAACCAACAAAAAATTATTGGAGTATTGAAATAAGCAACCAAGCCGGTGGGCAAGTATATCAAGAAATAGATGTTCCGGCTGGTATTGAATACACTTACATTGCGCTGTGCAAAGACGAGCAAGTTGTAAAACATCATCACCAAACTGCCGATTTTCGTTTTTTAGGACTTGGTGCATACAAAATTCATGGAGTAAGTTATTCGACAGCAAACAATCCTGAATATTTCATCGGACAAAGCTTGGATGTAATAAGCGAATGTGTAACTCCAAGTGCTGCCACCATGGATTTAATTGTTACCGCAGCCGATGCGACCATAAACATTCCTATTTCAAACCTATCGAACATGCTGCTGTATCCCAATCCGGTGAAAGATCATTTATTCATTGAATCGGAAATGACAATTGAGAAAGTTGATATTTACAATCAACTTGGCAGACTTGTGTTTTCGTCAAACAACGCATCGAAAGCAATAAATCTCTCAAATTTGCCTTCCGGTGTTTATATTGTCAGAATATACACGAATGAAAAATATACGGTTCATAAAATCGAAAAAGAATGAAAACCTGCGAGCTAAACTAAGTTTTTTGATTTTTGAGACGCATGAAAATTTTTACATTCCTCATATTGCTGATGTTTTGTTCGATTTCAATTGCACAAAAAGTGAATTATTCGCCTTTGTATTTTGGTCCGAACGCAAATCCTGTTTCTCAATTTTCGGATGCGCGCATACCCACAAATACAACCATAGAATTGGCGAGAGAAAATTATTTTGGTTTTGGCGATCATACCCGTAATTTCAAATTTTCGGTTGAAGTACCACTCTTTTCTGAACGAGTTTCGCTAAAAGTATGGACAGCTATGCTTGAACAATGGCAAGTAACGCAAGAAATTTACGATTTCAGGCAGATGCAAGGCAGCGAACTCAGCGGAACGGCAAACGGCGATATTTATGTGCAAACACGCATTTTAATTCTCACGGAAAACACCGTTCGACCAAGCATCGTATTGAATAGCACCTTAAAAACTGCTTCGGGAACACACTACCTGCAAAGGCGATATTTTGATACGCCGGGTTATTATTTTGATGTGGAGATTGGAAAATCTGTTCATTCGGGAAGTCGTTTTTTGAATGAAGCGAGAGTTGTTGCAAATGCCGGCTTTCTTTGCTGGGAAACAACCAATAGTACGCAAAATGATGCAATTATGTATGGTGGAAAAATTATTTTGTCAAACCGCTTGTTTGATTTTGAAAATACTCTTGCCGGATATCATGGTTGGATGAATAATGGAGATTCGCCTTTGGTTTATTTTTCAAGATTAACTTTCAAACAAGCAAATTTTAATCTATTTGCTCAATTTCAGTACGGAATTAATGATTTTCCATATTATGGAGTGCATATCGGTATTTCACGAGCATTTCCGAAACTTACACCAAAATAATGAGGTTTAAGTTGAAAAAAAAGCCTGATTTGCAGTTTTTTTCTAAAAAAATTGACAAAAATCGCAAAAACAACTTTGAGAAATTGTTATTTTTACAAATTATAATCTATCTTTGCAATTGCAATAAATTAACACAACAAACGCATGAAAAAATTATTGTATTATTTCGGCACATTTGCCGTATTCGCACTGTTTTTAGCCTCTTGCGGCGGACCGAACCCTACATTTGATGAAAGTCTGATTCCCGGAAAATGGCGTGTAGGAAACACACAAGAATTTTACATATTCAATGCCAATCACACCGGTGTAAATTGGGATGAATCCGATGGTGGTTCGGAACAGTTTGGCACCAAATTGAATTGGAGCCTTTCTGATAGTGATTTGACACTCACGTTTATTTCGCAAACTACAGGTCAGCCATTAGTTCCTGAAATAAAAATTGTTCAAACGCTTACTGCCAATTCTATGACTTTTTGGGATAGTACAACAGGCAGGTCAACCACTTTAAACAAAGTAGAATAAAAATATTTTTAAACCGATTTATGAAGAAATTTCTGAAAATATTTTCCATTACCCTTGCATCGCTCATACTATTGTTGGCAATAGTTGTGAGCGTTTTGTTGTATATAGTATTTACGCCTGAGCGACTTACACCGATTGTGCGAAATCAGATGTCGAAATTCATTACTTGCGAATCGCGCATCGGCAGTGTAGAACTTACATTTTTCAGCAGCTTTCCGCATTTTAAAATCCACATTGACGATTTTGCGCTGATAAATCCGATGGGCGAAAATT
>WQTX01000168.1 GCA_009786075.1 Bacteroidota bacterium
GGCTCCAACATTTATTGTGGCGACACCGTAGGAAGTAATAGGAATTGATTGCCCGACAATGGTTCCTGTATAGGCACCACCACCGCCACCGCCACCAAACTGACAACCCCAATCGTAACCAGCAAGTCCACAATTACCCACTATCTTTCCGCCACCATAAGCACCACCGCCACCGGCACCCCAAAGCTGGAGGCGCAAGGCTGTGGTTCCTTTTGGAATCGGAAAAGAAGCATTGGTAATAGCCGTAGGTCTGTTGTTTCCGTNATTTACCGCTGCATTGCTTGTACTGTCATGGTAAACAACTGTAACCGTGATAGTGTTATTCATCGTAGGTGAAGTGATGGTTTGCGCGAATAAATCCGGGGTAAATAAAAAAACACAAAGCCACAATGCCGACATAGCAACCGAAAGCAGTTTTATCTTTGAAAGATAAAAAGCTGCGCTGAAGTATATGCGATGGGATTTTTTCATAAATCAATTTCTTAGCAGTTTCTATTACAACAATTTAAAGCGAAAAATTGTTTAAAAATGCAGGAAGATTTATGAAAAAATGAAGAAATGTTTGCGCAATGTTAGTATTTATACTATCTTTGCGCGGTCAAGCAATAACACACTAATTCATGAAAAAATTAAAAGTATTTGAAGTGTTGGAAATGCTAAAAAAAGATGGTTGGTATTTAGCCCGACAGAGCGGATGCCACCGACAGTTTAAGCACCCAACGAAAAAAGGAACAGTGACCATAAATGGCAAATTAAGCGATGTTTTATCGCAGTTTCTATTAAACAGCATTTTCAAACAAGCAGGTTGGCGATAAGCCAGACGCGTAAAAAAAAATAGACAGATGAAAAAGATAAAAGTTAAAATTGATTGGGAAGATAATTATTGTGCTTATAGCGATGAGGTACTTGGATGTGTCGCTACTCATAAAACCTTTGAAGGAATAAAAGAGGCGTATGCTTCTGCGCTCGAATTTCATCTTGACGGAATGAGAGAAGATGGCGATGAACTTCCTGCCAAATTACAAGGCGCGTATGAACTTGAATTTGAAATGACAGCACAGGCACTATTGCATCACTTTGATGGCATTATCACACGTGCGGCATTATCACGTATTACCGGAATAAATGAACGCCAACTTGGGCATTATATGACACGTTATCGTCGTCCGCGTCCTGCTCAACGGCTTAAAATAATAAATGGCTTACATAGCATAGGAAGAGAACTTACAGCCGTTGTGTAGTTATTGTTTGACTCATTAACGATTGCGAATAACATTCAATTCATTCTACTTCTTATACCATTTCATTAAACTCCTGAAACGAATTATCGTCAAAATAAACGATGATTCGTTTTATTTTTCTCGGCGGTTTTTCGGCACGCGCAATCATGTTTATTGGCGGAAGGGATGCCAAAGTTGATTCGGCAACATTTTTTTTCTCGCTGCTGATTTGCTCTTGCTCAAAATTTTGCGCAAATTCCGGTTGCGAAATAGCTGATTTATAAACAGTTTCATTGCCAAAACCAAACAAATCGGGCTGCTGAGAATTGTTTTCTTGGCGATGTATTGAGCCTACGCCCGAAATAAGCCACTCAGGACTGATGGTTCGAAATCGATTCAGTATTTTTTTCGCTACATCCGAACTCATTTTATTGCGTCCGGTGCGTATGTGCGAAATAGTCGAAGCCGGTATTCCAACTTCGTTTGCAAATTGCGAGTTATTTAAGCCCTCAATTTCCATAATTCTTTTTATCCGCGCCTTTTCGTCCATAATTTTGATTTTACATAGATTTTACAAAGAAAAAAATACATTTTACGATTCGGCAAAGGTATGTAAATTATTTTACATATACAAGTGGTGTATTTGAAAATTATTTACAAAACTAATTTTACATTTGTGTTTTGCCGAATGGGTGATTTTTTTACAAAAGTAAAAAAATATCACAGTACACGATTCTAACAAGATTTACAGGATTAAGTTTCGTTTCGCTCAGCCACCAATAAATCCTTCAAATCTTGTAAATCTTGTTGGAATCGTGGTTTTAGACAAAAGTAAATTGGCTGAATTTTCCAAAAAAAATATATCCTGTTAATCTTAAAACCTGCAAACTCTGATTCAGGTGAAAGTAAATTGACTCGCTTTGTTTAATCTCTGTATTATCATACGGGCGAGTGTATGTTATTGGATGCCGTGCTTTCTCTGACGGAATATCCGGATCAGCTGTATTCAATAACAAACACCCAAATTTAGCAAATGTAGCAATTGACACAAAATACAAGTTGGCAACTTTGTCTATACTCCGGTTGAAAGCCTTCTATTTCTTGAAATGTGCGTCATATTATGCTACGATAAATCTTCTTGATTATTAATTTCTCCCTTTTGAAGTGCGAATAATATATGTTGATTTATTTACAATCATTATTCGCGAAATACAACTGTAAAATCAGTCCTTCTTAATCGACAGAGGTATCGATTATTGGTTTTCGATAAGGTTGTTTTTGCCACATGTGTTGACAATCTCAATTTGTGCCTTCAATAAGGTACCAACAATAGAGAATTAAGTTCAAAATCGGAACTACTGATAGCAACAAACCAAGCACAATGTTGATAAGCGAAAGGCGTTTGATTTTTTGTTCTTGCTTGAAGTGATTTTTTCCCTCAGACGCGAAATATATCAGACAAAAATTCTTACCTCCACAATGGAATTAGGTGTACACTTAGGTGTTTTTAGTGAAATTCTGCCTAATTTGTCATTGAATTTAGCTTTTTTAAAT
>WQTX01000169.1 GCA_009786075.1 Bacteroidota bacterium
GTTGTGTTGTCTCACAAGGTCTTCAATTTCAAAAAAGTTTGCTCCCATTTTGATACCCAACGCTTTGGCTTCGTTACTGCGGGCGATGGCGCAGCCGTCATTGTTACTCAACACGATAACAGGCTTTCCTTCCAACCGGCTATCGAACACCCTTTCGGCACTCACGTAGAAATTGTTGCAGTCAATTAAAGCATACATATTCAATCAACTAAAACGTGTGCTTGGATAAAATTTTTTAATCGAATGGGTCAAAACTCCCCAACGACGCACTTCTTCACCTTCGCGCACAATTTGAACTTCAAATTTTGGATTAGATGGGGTTAATTCGATAAATCCTATCCCATATTTCAATCTTTTCGTTGCAAATTCGCCATTGCGAGAAAATATGAGTATCGAGTTATCAAAGGGTTCGGCAAGTTTGTCAATCACCAATAAATCGCCGTCGTCTATACCGTCGCCCAACATACATTCACCCTTCGCCAACATGCAATACGTACTTTCTTTCTTCTTTACCAGCAACTTGTTGAAATCAATTCCTTCCTCTAAATAGTTGTAAGCCTCACTCGGAAACCCCGCAGAAATATATCCGGCAAAAGGTATTTCCATTTCCAACAACTCGTTGGCAATGGGAATTAACTTGTTGAGTTCATGATTGATGACTTTGGTTTCCATACGAAGAAATAATATGCAAAATTACATCATTTTTCAATATGGAATTAAAAAAGTCTTCTCTGAAAAAGTATGTTATCAGACTACGGCATTGAGCCTTGCTATCAAGATTTTTCATCCCACCGGCTCGGCATTGAGCCTCGCTTTTCTAAAATCTATTGTTTATTTTTTACTGCGTGTACTTTACATTTTTATTCCTCAAAACTTTATGTCTTATTTCGTCTCGTCTGTCTATGTTTTTCGGGCAAAGGTGTTTACGGGTTCTTAACGGGCTGTCAAGGTTATACAAGTTTTTGAAAAAATCTTCCTCTTTCCCGCAATTTTTTTTTTGAATGGTGGTGTTTTGAAAATTTGAATGTGAAATTATTTAGTTATCAATCATATAAAAAAACCTGAATGATAGAATTGTTAAATCTAAATCGGAACACCACCATGTATTTTTTTTATGCGGGCGAGCGTATTTTTTCAAAAAACCTTGACAGCCCTAAACCCTACACCGAAATTGCCCTTAAACAAAACGACCGACGCGACGAAAGACGCATAAGATTTAAAAAAAAGTCATAAAAATGGTACACGCAGTAAAAAATATAAAAACAAAACTCCCTCCGCTCCAAATCCGCATCAGTTTTTGGCTTCGATTGGCTCTTTTTTCGGCTGTTATCGGGGGTTTATACGCTTGTGGTGCAACGTTCTCTACAATTTTGGGAATATATGTCGGCTATAAGATTTTGAGGCTTACAATACGGTTTTTCGGGCTGCTCCTATCCATCGTATATACAGCCGTTTCCATCGTAATTTTAATCTTAATTATTTCATATATAATCTTTTAAATTTTATCATCATGGCAATAGAATATTTATTAGGCGCAAAAAAGCGAATTGATACCTCAATACAGGTATTAAAAGAAAATCAAATTGTAGTCCAACATGGCGCATACGGACGTAATACGCAATTTGTTGTGTATCGNGTAGAATACCAAATTGACAGGTATTACTACCACTTGATAAATGTAGAAACAAAGGAGTTTACATTTGAAGACCTTGTACGTCCTTTGCATGAAAAATTTGGGATAGGCATGTATTATAATGCTGAANTACCCGAATTTATGGACGCTTTTGAGGTGATGCTGTTAAAGAGCGAAGCNGAACGCAAAGCACAGGCGAAGCATGAAGCGGAACAACAGGAGCAGGAACGTCAAGAGCAACTAAAAGTAATTGGGCGTGAACGGTTGGAAANACTAATCCCCGCAGATGCAAAAGCCGTAATCGTTGCGGAATTTCGCAGGGATGACAGCGACCCGATGACCGATTATTACGGTTACGGTACAGAAAAAACCGTCATTTTGGGCTTCTCAACGCACACAAAGGACTTGTTTTCCGAAATGCGCAAATATGCAGCCAATTTCGAGGGAACAGCCTATTTAGCAGAAGAAAACGAGGAGTACGAACATCGTGAAAAATACAGCGGCGGTGGTGGCTACTATCTCGGCAAACGCAGGCACAGCGGGTGGATAATCCAAAAGGAACGTTTTTACGGTGAGCGCAGACAGTACATCGAGCGTTACGCACTGATAGCAGGCGATGAAGCCAATATTTGCGTAAAGGTTCGGGCAGGTAAGACCGAAACAGCGTCCGACGCCATTACAGGCGATTTTCTCATCGTGGACTACTCCGAAAAGGCAATAGCCGTATTTGGCGATACCAAGCCGATAAAGGACGAATTAAAGGCGTTAGGCGGACGTTTCAATCCCAATTTGAGGCACGATGACGAGAAGAAAGCAGGTTGGATATTTTCAAAATCCAAAGAGCAGGAAGTAAGAAATTTATTAACCATCAAATAAATACGATAATGAAAACCAAAGTAAAAGTCAGAAAAGGCATATCAAAAGGCATTGTAAGAATTTGTTCTCACAATATCGAATGGCGACTAAACGGTAAAGGGCTAAAATTATGGGATATGGAAATTGAACAAATACAAAACAGCCTCATAGAGAATTATATGTCGGGTGATTTACGCACAATAACGCCAAATGGGAATACCGTTTCGGGTTGGTGGAGTATTCTGTATTAACAAAGTAATAATTATCAAAATGAGTA
>WQTX01000170.1 GCA_009786075.1 Bacteroidota bacterium
CTTTTTTCACATATTCTTTTCCTAAGGCTGCGCGCTCTTCGGGATTTTCTATCCAATAATCTATTTTTCGTGCCAAATCTTCGGCATCGCCTTGTTTGAACAACGAGCGGTCGTCTATCGCAAAATAAACGGTTGCGCTTTTTTTCGAGTTTGCGATAATCGGAACTAATCCGCAGCTAAATGCTTCCATACACGCAATGGCTTCTATCTCAGCGTCCGAAGCGTGCACATAGATGTCGATAGAGCGCATTAATTCTATCAAGCCCTCGGTAGAATAAAAGTTGAAAGAAGGCTCATTAGGNAATCCTTTCGACATTGNTTTNTATTTATGTAACAATGGTCCGTGACCGGCAAAATACAATTCTATTTTGTCGGCGTATTTCGATTTTCGCGCGGCTTCAATAATTAAATCCTGCCGTTTTTCGGGCGAAAGTCTTCCAATCATCAATACGCGAAGATTTTCGTGCGCAATTGGTTCGCGTGGATAAAACACTTCATCGACACCGTTGCTTATAACGTGCAAACGAGCGCGATAGCCATTGGCTTTCAATTCATCGGCAATAAACTGCGTCGGACAATGAATATCAGTAAAACGTTTGAAAAAATACGAGTGTAAAAATTTATAGAAAAATTTATTGGCAAAAGCGCTTTTNCCCATTCCTATGTTATAGGTAATATTTTCTGCCTGNACGTGGAAAGCCGCCAAGCAAGGAATATTCATTTGCCGCGCCATTTTTTCGGCAACCCGCGCCATTGGGAAAGGCAAATAAAAATGCACGAGGTCAACACCGGTCAAACATTCTTTGATAACTTTTTTATTTGCTTTTGAGAATGCAATCCCTTGTTTTTTAGCCAAGTATGTTACAAGTGGAATAGATGCTTTCGGCAAAATATACTTATCTTCTCCCGGTTCTCCTGACGTTAATACGCGAACGGTGTGTCCGAGCTTTCTCAAATTCTCTACAAAACGACGAGCCGACGCTGTTGTGCCGTTGGTAATGTCGTCGAATTGGTCAATAACGAATGCTAAAGTCATAATTTATTTTTATAAAATTGGCACAAAGATATGGAATAAAAATTTATTGTGTTTATTTAATTTTGTCTATAATTCGTCCGCAGATTCAATTAACCACCAACTCCACCGCTCGCTCAATAGCCTTATCAATCCCCGCAGCATTTTTTCCGCCGGCAGTAGCCATAAATGCCTGTCCGCCACCGTTGCCGTCAATTTCTTTTGCAGCTTCACGCACTATGTACGAAGCGTTCGTACCGGCATCAACAAGGCATTGGCTCAATGCTACGGTAATCGAAGGTTTGTCGCCGGAANCNGAACCTATGATAAGTGCAAATTTTTCGGCAGCAAATTTTGTGCGCAATTGCGTGGCTATACCACGAATCATATCTGCCGGAAGGTCAATATGACGGGCAATCAGTTTTATACCGTTTTGTTCTTCGGCATTTTGCAACATTTCTTTGGCAATCATTGCAATGCGTTCTTGCGTAAATTCCACAATTTGCTGTTTCAAAGCCGCATCTTCGTCAATAGTTTTTTTAATGGCAGCAATCACATTCGGCGCGTTGTTGAACATTTCACGAATTTCACGGAAAGCATCTTGTTGCGCATTAAGCATTTCTTCAGCTTTTGCAGCACTCACAGCCTCAATACGGCGCACGCCTGCTGCAATGCTCGATTCCGAAACAATGCGAATAAGCCCAATTTGTCCGGTAGCTTGCACGTGTGTTCCTCCGCAGAGTTCCACCGATGAAGCGAATTTTACTACCCGCACCGTATTGCCGTATTTTTCGCCAAACAATGCCATTGCACCCATTGCTTGCGCTTCGGCAATTGGCATTTCACGCATATCTTCAAGAANAATATTTTCNCGTACTTTTTTATTGGCAAGCAATTCTACAGCACGCAATTCTTCATTGGTAACTTTTTGAAAATGCGAAAAGTCGAAACGCAAATAATCGGCAGTTACCAGCGAACCTTTTTGTTCTACGTGTGTGCCTAAAATTTCGCGTAATGCTTCGTGTAATAAGTGTGTTGCTGTGTGGTTGTTTTCAATTGCTTGGCGATTTTCCACATCAACAGAGGCAAAAAAAGCCCCCCCCGCTTCGACTCCGCTCAGCGACCGGGTAAGGAGCGCAAAATCCTGAGCATCAATTATATGAATAGACAACCCATTTTCTTTTTTCGTGTCGAGAATTTTTACAGTTACGGTCTTCCCCCCTGAGGGGTGATTGAGGGGGGCTGTTAGGCTTAGTGTTCCTTTATCGCCGCTTTGCCCGCCCTGTTCGCCATAAAAAGGCGTTTTTGATAATACTAATTGATAAAACTCTTTGCCTTTTTGCGAAACTTTCCGGTAACGCAAAATTTCGGTTTCACATTCCAACGTGTCGTAGCCCACAAATTCGCTTTCGCCGTCTTTCAGCGTTTCCCAATCCGAAGTTTCCACAGCAGCTGCATCGCGAGCGCGTTCTTTTTGTTTTTGCATTTCGGCGTTAAATTCTTCAATATTTACCGTCATGCCTTTTTCTCGCAAAATCAATTCAGTCAAATCGAGCGGAAAACCGTAAGTATCATAGAGTTGAAAAGCAACTGCGCCGCTCAAAACTCCCCCTCCTGTGGAGGGGGCTGGGGGGAGGCTTCTTTCAAGCAAAC
>WQTX01000171.1 GCA_009786075.1 Bacteroidota bacterium
AACCACACCTGCCGCAGGCGTTGAAATTGGCGAGGCAGGCGGTTGGGACGCTACTATTCCCACAGGTACAATATGGGAAAAAGCCAACGACCCCAGCCCCAAAGGTTGGCGAGTTCCTACATTGCAAGAACAACAAAGCCTGTTTGACACTGAAAAAGTAACAAACGAATGGACTACTCAAAACGGTATAACCGGTCGTAAATTTACCGACAGAACTACCGGCATCTCTCTTTTCCTTCCGGCAGTGGGCAACCGCAGCCGCAGTGCCGGCGAGTTGCGCGATGCAGGCGTGTACGGCGTCTATTGGATCAGTACGCCCGACGAGGTGAACGATGGGGGCGATACGCGCGCGTACGACGCGTACTTCACTGAGGGCTACGTGCGCGTGGGCACCGCCGGTCGCAACTACGGCTTATCGGTGCGTAGTGTGCTCGCAGAATAATTGTAAAATTCAAAAAACTCAACCTCAACAGTTTTCTTTTGGGAAATTGTTGAGGTTTTTTTGTGGGTTACAAATTGCTTTTCTGTAATTTTATTTTGAAAATCAAAATTTACATTATATCTTTGCAAAGATTAATAAATTGGTATGAGAATATTTACGGAACAACACTTGAAAGAATATGCGGAAAAATATCCGGAAGCAAGAGTGGCGCTTCAAGATTGGGTTTCTACGATAAAAAAACAAGATTGGAAGTGTTTTGCCGATATAAAAAAAACCTACAATAGTGTGGATAGCATTGGTAATCAGCGTTATGTTTTTAATATCAAAGGAAATGCTTTTCGCTTGGTTGTTGTAATTAAATTTACCATAAGTTTTGTGTATATTCGTTTTGTAGGCACTCATGAAGAATACGATACAATAGATTGTTTAACTATATAAAAAAACAAGGTTATGGCAAAAATAGAAAATGAAAAACAATACAATTGGGCAGTAAATAGAGTTGAACAACTTTTGCCGTTGGTAAACGACAGCACGCCTTCGGACGACCCAAACAGCATTGAACTTGAACTTTTGTCGAATATGGTTGCCGATTATTCCGACGAACATTTTGCATTGGGCGAACCTACTTTACAAGAAGTAATCAAGTTGCGTATTTACGAAATGGGGCTAAACCAAATAAAATTATCGAAATTATTGGGAGTAAGTCCTTCGCGCGTAAGCGAATATTTAACAGGGAAAAGCGAACCTACTTTGTCAACAGCACGTATTATCAGCCAAAAATTAAATATTAGTGCTTCGGTTGTTTTGGGTTGCTAAAAAAATATTTTTCAAAATTTCCTTTCGTTGAAACAAAAAGCCGCCATAAAAATTCTTTTGTATTTGTTGTTTTTTCACTCTTGGCAAGGTTTTGCCCAGAAGTATGAAGCCGAAAAAGCAACATTAAGCGGCGGAGCTGTCAAACAATATTCAACTGCAGCTTCCGGAGGCGCTTATGTAGCGATGAACGACGGAAATATTTCATTCTCTGTTCAAATGCAAGAAGCCGGGATTTATAACCTGAAAATCGTTTTTTCACTAACAGATGACGATTTCAATACTCAAAATTTGACAGTCAATGGCAAAACCGTCGGAAGTGTCTCTTTCCTGAGAACCGGTTCGGAATCAAAACTTGTGTTTGCCGATGCAACTACTTTTGTGCGTCTTGTTGCCGGAGCAAATACCGTTGCCATTACAAAATCATGGGGCTGGGTGGATATTGATTACATTGAACTTGCGACACATGAAACGCTTCCTTTTACCATTGACCCTTATCCGGTAACGCCGGAACCTTCCGAAAGCGCAATGGAACTGTACTCGTTTTTGTGCGACAATTTCCAAAAAAAGACAATCAGCGGCGTAATGACGGGCACGCTGTTAAACAGGAATGATGTGGCTTTGCCCTTGTTTAGTCAGGTAGAGGTTGCCCATATTTATAGATGTTCGGGGAAAAAACCGGCATTAGTCGGATTTGATTTCATGCACTCAACGGGGAAAAACTCTGAGGATAGTTGGTACAAGGCATATTCAAATGCAACAATCTCTATGGCGACCAAACTTTGGGAAGCAGGCGGTATCCCCATATTTTGCTGGCATTGGAAAGACCCGCTTCTCAATCAGGAAGAATTTTATACCGACGAAACGACTTTCGACCTGACGGAAGCCTTTACCAATTCAAGTTGCACGGAGTGGAATACCAATTCAGCCTCCTACAAGGCAATTATCAGAGACATTGACTTTGTTGCCGGCTTATTGAAAAAGTTGCAGGATAAAGGCATTGCCGTTTTGTGGCGTCCACTGCACGAAGCAAGCGGTGGGTGGTTCTGGTGGGGAGCAAAAGGTTCGACCCCTTGCAAAGCCCTCTACAAGCTGATGTTCGACCGCATGGTAAATCACAATGGGTTGCGTAACCTGATTTGGGTCTGGACGGCGAACGGAGTAGACGCCGACTGGTATCCGGGAAACAACTGCGTGGATATTATCGGACGCGATTTTTACTATGAACCCATCCAGCGAAACCACGCCTCCCTTATCGGAGAGTTTGAAACATTCAAAATGGTTTTTGGCACGAATAAAATAATCACGCTTGCCGAAAACGGCTCGGTGCCATACCCCGCCGAGATGCAGAACGATGGCGCCCATTGGTCATACTTCATGCCCTGGGAAGG
>WQTX01000172.1 GCA_009786075.1 Bacteroidota bacterium
TAAATTCGCCTTACTTATGGGTGGAGTCGCCTTACGGAATCTCGTGGAAACTGTATGATAAATTGCTAAACGAATGTCATATTTTATCTTCGCCGGGCGAGCGTTTCGGTCCTCGCAGCAAAGGCTTTGTGCGGTTAAGTTCTTTTGCCAATCAAACCAAAGTAATCATTGCGGGGACAAGGATTGCGGATTTGAGATGATCCGTTGCGCCACAAAGAAGTAGCACCGAAGGTAAACTGCTCGTAAGCGGTTGGCGTTTTGTCATTTGTTTCTCGATGTTGATGTTTCAGTCTATTTCCACAGATATAAATGGCTATAAATGAGAGCAAATGTCGGTATCAGAATATTTCTTTCGATTTTTTTTGTCGAAATCCATTGTGGATTGAAAAATTATTTTTATCTTTGCCGCACGAAAAAATTATCTTTCAGTAGCAATGCACGAACCCTGCGGCGTAAACCTGAAAGATTTTTTTTATTCTACAGGCTCAATTGCGGTAATTGAATACTGAATTTTCTTTGCATCTTTCTTTTGCTTTGTTATTCCGACCAACATTTTAACTTTGTCAAAATAAGGGAGAAATGCGGGGGTATTCACGTTCATAATAATCATTTCAGCAAATTTGTCCTGCCGTTTCGACTGCGGTTTGTCAGTGCCGATTTTGACGGCATTCGCGAGTAGAAAATCCAATTCAAAAACAGCCATTGTCGATGTATATTTCCGTGCTGCCTTATTAACCGTTTCCTGCATTCCGTCAAATCGCAAGTAGATATAATCCTTTAAATCAATGTTTTTCTTTCTTTTCAACGGATTTATTGAAAGCCATTTACCAAGCATTGCCCAAACAACGTTTTCTCTTGCCTTAATATCGGCTTTTTCTCTTCCTTTTGGGATTATGTAGTCATCTATATAAATATTGCTGTCGTCTTCGGTTATGGTCATCTTTAATTTTTTGTTATTCAACTATTTCAACACATTTATTCGCTGTCAGTTAGGAAAAAATATTCGCAATCTGACGCTGCAAAATTATAAAAAATGTCGAACTCAAAAATTTTCAGGTAAAATTCTTTTTCGAGGTGCCGCTTTCTCGACTTGCCGCAAACGGGATGACGGATTGGCGACGCATTCCTGCACTACCTTTCACGTGTGCTTGTGCACAGTACAAGCAAATCTGCACTTCCCGCCGCCGTTGCGCCGCTCGTTAGCCGCTGCCGAATTTACGCTCAAATTTGTTTTCCGCTCGACAAACCACAACGGTCGGTCAAATATTTTTCATTTTTTTTGTGATTTTTTCGACCTTTGTGTTACTAATCATTTTGAAAGTATACCGGTAATGTTTTCAAAAAAAATAAAAAACCGAACGAAATGGAACAGGATAAGAAGAATAGAGAAAAAGAGTTTCTGAAAGTTTTCGAGGCGAATGTGGGCGTCGTGATTAAAATAGCAAAGGCTTACACAAGTACCACGCACGATCGCGAAGATTTGATGAACGATATCTTGGTGGAACTATGGCGGTCGTTCGATACGTTTAGAGGCGTGTCGGCTGTTTCGACATGGATTTACCGTGTGGCGCTGAATACCTCGATGAACTATCGCCGCAAAAAGAAGAAACACAATTTGTTGTTCACTTTTTGGAGCGACACAAAACAGTTCGAGAATTTATGCTGGCTCACCGAACAGGACGATACTCCCGAAACGGAACTTCTCTACCGGAGTATCGACCAATTGGACGCCTTCAATAAAGCCATTATCCTGCTCTACCTCGATAGAAAAACGCACGAAGAAATCGCTCTTATTTTGGGCATTTCAAAAAGCAATGTAGGAACTCGTATCGGAAGAATAAAAGAACAAATTAAAAAAAATATTCATCAACAAAATGGTTAAAATCATGGAATGGACAGAATTACAAGCCTTATGGCAACAATATAATGCGCGTATCGCTGAAAACACACGCATTAATAAAGAAGTTTTAAAGCGGATGCTCCGAGCAAAACCGGAGAGAAGATTGAAGAGAATGATGGGATGGGCTATATATAGAATTGTTATGCCCATACCAATCATGTGTATTGCATTGGTACCGAACACAAAATTTCGTAATGAATGGGATTTTTATTTGGGACTTTTTTTGCTGGTAGCCATGTTGGCATATATGCTTTATTACTCTTTTCGNTACTTTTCGTTAATTCGGGATATTGATTTTAGAAATCAAGTTGCAAAAACAAAAAAACAGTTGATACAACTTGAAGGATTTAAACTGAAAATATCAAAATTGGAATTTTTAGTTGGATTTGTAATGTTAATCGGTATTTACCTGATTGCACAATTTGCAGTAAGGGTAAATACAAAACATTTTATCGTGTTTTGTGTTTTCATTTCCCTTTTTATGTTAGTTGGTCAATATATTCAATTTAAAAAGTTTAAAAGCGAATTGAATAATTTCAATGCCGAACTCGACGAGATTGAACAACTTGAAAAAGAGTAAAAACGTTNTTCTCGCGGTCGATTGATGGACGGTTCGTTTCTTTCGGTTGTAAGTCTCAATCGAGTGAATTGAATGTCCTGCCGTTCATAAAGTCCGTAAGACACAGTATTAAATTCTTTCCAAAAACATTGCAATAAATACAAATTTCCTACAAAACAACCCAT
>WQTX01000173.1 GCA_009786075.1 Bacteroidota bacterium
GCCTAAAACATTTAACGCCGCCGAAAGCCCGCGTGTCAATGCGCGGAACATAAACGATACCGCCCGGTCGATTGCGGCGCAAATCGCGTTAAAAAAACGCCGAAACCTACTATCTAATTTAATACTGTCGTGCTTTCGGTTAAATTGTGCCAACGTCGGCAATCCCTCTAAATCTTGATAAACGGGTAATGGTGTAGTTTCGTGTAAAGTTAAGTTAAATGTTTTGCCGTCTATGTTGTCGGTAAATTCGTGCGCCCAACTCAAAGAAACTATATGCGCCTTAAAATCAATGCTGTAAATTGGGTCAAAAAACGAAATCGGGCGTACATCTTTTGTGTCGTCTTCAAATTGCGCGGCTGTTCTGTGGTCGTCAAAAACAATTACAAAATTATGTGTTCGACTGCCGTTTTTGCGTTTGTCTAAATATTCGCCGTCAAAATCTATTAAATCTGTCGTTGAAATCGAGGCGGGACGGCTTAATTCCGTTCGTTTATATTTCGGAAAATACTCTGTTCCGTTTGCGGTTGTTATTTTCAAAACCATATTATACCGTCCAACCGTTAAATATTGGTATTTCGCCGTTGGAAAGGGTATAATCTGTTATTGGTGTTCCGCCGTTGCGGATAATTACCGCTGAAACATTGCCAAAACTTTCTACCGCGTGTCTAACTTCACTTGCAATTTCCAAATTTGTAATTGTATCTTTTCTTACCAAATCAACGCCTGAAATATACGGGCGAATTTGCAAAAGTGTATTTCGTATTGTTTCTTCTGCAACATCTCTTATTGCGCTTTCGTTGCCCGATTGTATCACTAATTGAAAATCAAGCGCAAGAATTTTGCAAGGCAATAAAATTATTTGCCCGCCCGTCAAAGTTCCTTTTTGCGTGATTATGTCTTTATACTTCTTAAAAACGTCGTCGTCAATTTCGTTGTTTTCAAATTCAATATAAATTCTTGGAAAACCAATACCTAAATCTGCAATTTGTGGGTGTTCGGCGGTTGGCAGTGCGGAATATGGATAAACCTGCTTTATTCCCTCAATATTTTGCGCCCAAAGGCGAAAATCGGCTTTGCGCCCGCCGTGTGATTCTGTTTGATATGCCGCTTCAATTCGGCGGCGAAAATCCTCTATGTCCTCAATATCTCGCGGCGGTGTGCCGTCTTCCTGNATAAATGCTTCCTGNTCAACGCCGAAAATTCCGTTTGTGATAATCAAAGGTATTGTTGTATCGTTCGGCGGTCTGTTTGCCGCGCCCGCTTCCTGTGTCATAACTTCACCAAACGCTACGCCGCTCGCAAATACTACATCGTCAATCAAAAACAGCGAAACATTATTTGACGCTTTCAGTATTGTGTTTGCCGGAATAGTGCTTCCTGTCGTACCGATAAACATAACTTTGTATCTGCCGCGTGTCGCGGAAAAACGAAAAACATCTACAAATTCGCCGTATTCTTCAAGTTTTCCGATTGTAGAGTTTTCGCGGCTTTGTGCTGTTCGCGGTGTTGCCTCGTTTGCTACTTCCTGTAATAAAAGTTCCAAACTGCGGATTTCCGCCGAATGTGCCAAAGCCATAGGTGCTTCAAGCCCTAATTCGGTATCGACTACATCGGAATTTACTTTTTGTAGTTCTGCAATTATCGCACGGCGTAATGTATCTGTAATTTGTTTTAATGGTCGCATATTTTCCCCTGTTTTGTGTTTTTCGGGAAAATAGTATGTAGGCGTGTGTTAGTACGGAGTTCGGCGGAATGTTGAAAGTATTATTTTGTTACAAACAGTATTTATCTTCCGTGAAATACACTATGTGAGCAAGTGCGTATGTGTGAAAAGATGTATTTTTGTGGAAATCACTATAATACATATATTCACTAAATAATTTTATTAGCGAATGTTTGTATTCTTCAAATTTTTTGGTGTTAAATTTTTTACTATTCCAACAATTTAATATAGTTTGCATAAAATCCAAACAAAATAATTCATTTATCAACATTGTATTTGGTGTTGGTAATTGTTCTGTTTTTATATTTTTTGGTAAAATAAATATAGGAAACTCTAAAAATAATTGAATATACAATGCTATAATTTTGTGCCTATCAATCTTATTAGCAGTAATATCGTTTTCGCCGTAAATCTCTCTTTTTAATGCACAAAGCCGAGTGTTATATCTTTCTTCAAAAACATCAAAAAAGTTTTTGTTAAAAGAAATAAAATTTTTGTCTGCTTTGTTAAAGTATGCTTCTGCTAAATTTTTAATTGGTAAAACCCAAAGTTGCGAATTAAAGTTATTCATATATTACCGCCAATATGTCCCGCTTGATTCAATTTCTTTAATTCTTTCCGCAATTCCTGTGCTAATATCCACATCTGCGGCGGTTTTATCGTCGTTGGTAAATTTCAAATACTTGTCCCAATTTTCATACTGCTCTTTTGTGAGCGGCGTGTGCGGGTTTTTTAATAATTCCCGTAAATCGTAATTTTCACCCATAATAAACCCCTTGAAATTCCCTAAAAATTCAATTTTTTTATGTTTGACGACACAAATATACTATATCGCAAACCTAAAAATGAAAATAATATTAAAACATAACGAAAAATATTTTAATTACACAATACTATTCTACAATAAG
>WQTX01000174.1 GCA_009786075.1 Bacteroidota bacterium
TGAGCAATTTATATAAATGGATACGAAACACTGTCCACTTGTCCCTTGGCATTATAACGGGTCTCAAAATACATTTTATCGTCAAAGCGGCACACTTCCCGTCCTAAAATATCATAATAAACCTCTAAAGTTGGTTTTCCTGTAGAAGTGGTTTTAGTGTAATAGCAGGCATTTTTCAAATAAGGCGCTGTGTGTCAGCGTATCGATATATCTGTTTGAGTACCATCGGGGTAATTAATTTGCGTAAGGTTTACAAAGGTATCGTACTTGTAGGTAACAACTAAATTGTTAGGATTGGCCATGTTATTATAATGAAAATTGGGTACCTTCTATTCGCTTCGCACTGCAATTCCTTCCCTCACCTGCATTAACCCTGTAATCATAATGGTATCGCCGGCTTGCAAACCGGACAAAACTTCCACTTGTTCATTGGTTCGGTAGCCGGTGGTAATAGGTTGCGATTTGGCTTTACCGTTAGAAATTGTCCATACTTTTGCGCCTTCCATTTCTTGTACTACTGCTTGTGTAGGAATCAAAAGCGTTTCATTCGATTGCTCAACAATGAGGTTAATACGGGCAAACATACCGGCGGATAATTTTCCGGCGGCATTGTTGTACAGTCCTCTTACTGTTATGGTTCTTGTGTCTATATCTATCTTCGGATCAACGGCATAAACTACAGCTTCAAATTTTTGAGGTGAAACTTCTGTTTTGAAATATATTTTTTTCCCGGGTAAATAGAGTGAGCCATATCTTTCGGGAATAGCAAACTCCAATTTCAGTTTGCTTTGGTCTGTTAATCTTGCAATGACGGTATTAGGTTGTAAAAAACTGCCCAAACTTACACCACGAAAACCGATAGTTCCTGCAAAAGGCGCCCTGATTTCTGTTTTAGCAATTTTTGTTTTTAATAAATCAATATCGGTTTGCAATATATTATAGTCGGTTTGCACTTGGTCGAACTCTTCGCGACTCACAGCATCTTTATCTAATAGAATTTTTTGACGATTCAAACGCTCATTTGTAAGTTTCAGTTGATATTCGGCGCGCCTCAATTGCGCTTGCAGCTCGTCGTCATCTACTTTTAGTAATAGTTGTCCTTTTGAAACCGGTTTCCCTTCCTCAAAATAGATGCCCACCACCTTTCCGGCGGCTTCACTAATCAAATCCACTTGCTCGTTAGGCAATAATGTTCCAACGGCATTAATGCCGCTACTTAATAAATCAGGTTTTACCACATACAATCGTGCGTTAATGTCGCCACCGCCTCTCGATTTTTGCTCTTCAATGGTTTCGGTTTTAGAGAAGAAAAATTTATATCCTACAAAAATGAGTATGGCTAAAATGGGAAGCGAAATGTAGATGATTTTTTTAGCTTTCATAATGGATTATTTTAATTTTCCGCTTAACAACTGTAATCCTATTTCGGATACTTTAGCTTGATAAGAAGCGTTCATTAAGCGTTTTACAGCTTCAATGTAGGAGCGTTGGAATTCTCGGAATTCTACTCCAGACAACGTACCGATGCGATATTTTTCGATAGCAATTTCCAATGTTTCGGAAGTAATTTCCACATTTTCCATTTCGAAACCCAACAATTTGTGATTGTTTTTATAAATATTGTAAAGTTCCGCCAATGCGCTCAATACATTTAGTTCAACGTCTTTATATTGTAATTCTGCATTTTGCAATTCATATTTTGCGATTCTATTGTTGCGTAAATTTTCCATACGGCTAAAAATGGGAATGCGCGCCGTAAACCCCCAATAAAATCCATGCGATTGATTTTGAACGGCGAATGAAGTTGGCGCTTGAGAATATGAAAATTGGTATCCGGTAGAAAAATCAATCGTAGGAAAAAATTGCGATAAACTATTTTTTACGTCCAATTGCGATAATCTGATTCCTTTTTGATAAATTAACAACGATGTATTTTGATGCAGCGCGCTGTCCACGACTTCTTTATAGTGAAAAAGTGGCAACAAAACCAACGTATCTTGCACATAATTTTCTTTTGTTAAATCGCTGTTCATTAATTTGTTTAAAGAAATATAGGCATTGGTAAGCGCCTGTTGTTGCAGCATAAACATGGAACTATCGGCATTTAAGTCAATTTTACTTTGCCTGTATTCTAATCCGGAAATGCTACCGATTTGATATTTACTGTTTGCAATACTAAAACGTTGCATAGAAATATCAACAATGTTTTCTGAGGCTTCTAATAGTTTTGTTTGAATCCACACATTATAATACGCAGCGCTCACATTAGCAATTAGTTGCTCTATTTCCAGCACAGTATTCAACGTATTGATGTCTAACATTGCTTTGTTTTTAGAATTGGTAAAAAACATGGATAATCCATCGAAAATACGCCAATTTAGGTTAACACTTGCGCCTGAGTTTAATGAGTTTTCATTAGCAAGAATTCTTTCTTCTCCATCTGCACGCACTTGTCTTCCGCTTGTATTGTTGCTCCTATGACTTGCATCCCCGTAAATAACAGGCAGAAATACATTGTAACTTTTTAAATTAACACGGCTAATATTTTCCGAATTTTTAGCAATTTGAATGCCGTAACTCGACTCGAGTGCACGTAGCACGCAATCA
>WQTX01000175.1 GCA_009786075.1 Bacteroidota bacterium
CGTCGTCGGTAACGAAAACTTCGCCGTGCTGATAGGGACTTATTGTTCCCGGGTCAACGTTCATATACGGGTCTAACTTCTGCGCAGCAACCTTCAAGCCACGCTGTTTGAGCAAACGTCCGAGGCTTGCGGCAGTGATACCCTTGCCAAGTCCCGAAACGACGCCACCTGTTACAAATATGTATTTGCAATTTTTCATTATCAATTCAATTTTTCAATAAGTTCCCTTCTTACAATTTCATAAGCCGCCTGCGGATTGAAAACCACAGACGGTCGAAGCAATGCCTGCGTATCTTTCAGAAAGACTGCTTCCTGAATTTTTTCGTCCATATTTGCCAAATAAACGGCTTGCGAGGGAGGTTTTCCATCTGAAAACGAAATGTATTCATAAAAGCATTTTATCACATTGTCAGTGTTCAAACTCTTGTTTTCCAACGCTTTTTGTAAGTCAAACAAATCACGTCCTTTTTTCCTTTGATACAAAGCCCGAAATTTTGTGCCGATTAATTCATCCAAGTGATAGGTAGTAATCTCACAACATCCTTCAAACCATTGATTTTTAACCTCAAACGGTATTTTCACCAAACCAAGAACATTAAAATGCTCTTGGCAGTTGATTTCGATTTTCAGCCGAATGGGAGTAACCGGCGGAAACGTCGAATTTACACGAAAAACCATGGTGTTGTTGTTTTTCTTCTGCTTAATAGAGGGCTTTCCCAGAAAAGATAAAACTTCGCGCAATTTATCGAGTATTACACCGACATTTCCAGACTGAATTTGCACTAAATCAATATCTTCCGAATAACGTGCTTGCGGCGACAAATACAGTTTATGTAATGCCGTCCCACCGCGAAAAGCCAAGCGTGAAGCCAAAAAATCATCGTTAAAAATGGCTACCAAAGCGCGACAGATGATTAAATCCTGCTCAACCATTTGCATATCAAGCCAAGGGGCATTTTTTTGCCAGTCTACTATAAATTTTTCTTGTATCATACTTGTACTGTTTACGGTAAATCGTCTGTTTCTATTTCTTCATTAATAATGATTTTCCATTTTTCATTTGTTTGAAAATCAGAAAAATGTTTCTTTTTTGAAAGAACGGATAAAGGATATTTTCTGAATTTAATACCTGCATTTTTTGATTTCCGGAACAATTCGTTAGCCAAATTTTCATATTCCAATAAATCAAGCAAATAGCCTAAACGTTGAACAATTGCCACATTTAACGATTTCAAGAACTCTTCGCCGATATTTTCAAAATTCATCACTTCTGCCAATTCGCTCAAAACAGTTGCTACACGGTTAATACCGCCAACACTTTTTTCGTAAATCAGCAAATCAAAAGCAGTCAATTCAGGGCAAGAAACATTTACATAGCCACTTTTGGTCATAAGTTGCATAATGTGCTGTTTTGGAATATGTTTCTTTGTAAAAAAATTTATTTTAATGTCTGATTTTTGTTTGTCCCGCAAAATTCGCGAACTGCTGATAACAAAAAATTCCATTGGTTGCTGATGTGCAGCGCCTTGCAACGCCGCAGCGCTTAATAAGGCAATATAATAATCCTTACTCAAATATTTCATTAAGTGGTCAATATATTCTATCGGAGGTGGAATGCCTCTCATGCCGTATTCGGGAAGAATTACTGCAAAAAAATTGTGCCAAACCGACTGTATTTTCTTCCTTTTTCCAAGTCGATACAACGTATTTTGGATATTATCGCTCGACATACCGGGAAATTGCCTTAAAACATCCTGTTTCGAGAAATAAATTCTGCCGTTTTTAGGCAAATCTTCCACCCAATACCCTATCTTATTGTACTTTTCCATTGAATTACTATTAACGATGCGTCTGCAAAAGTAATCATTTTTTGATTATTTTTGCAGACCCGTCGTAAATTTTTTCTTTCTTCTTTTTCCATCAATAAAAACATTAACTTTCTCAAAATACTCAAAATTTGTGTATTATCGCGGTTTTACTGCAAAATATTTTTTCAAACTTCAAACTTCAAACCTGAAACTACCCATACTCCTCCCAACTTTTAACCCTGACACCTTCCCTTCCGATACCGCAAAAAGCGTTGATAAACGCCTTAGCCAGACGCGCGTTGGTTATCAGCGGTATATTGAAATCTATTGCCGAACGGCGTATGGTATAGTCGTTGGAAAGTTCCGTTTTCGACAGATTTTTCGGGATGTTTACGATAAAGTCTATTTTCCGCTCCGTGATGTAGTCGAGCGTATTTGGCTTTTGGTCAACGTCGGGCCAATGCAGGACGGTAGCGCTGACGCCGTTGAGCGATAAATAATCAGCCGTTCCCTGCGTTGCATAGATTTCATATCCGTTTTGTTGCAGTTTTTGCGCGGCAGGGAGCAAGTCTGCCTTTGAGCGACTGTCGCCGGTTGAAAGCAGGACGGACTTTTTCGGNATAGTATATCCGACTGACAGCATCGCTTTCAGGATTGCCTCGTCAAANTCTTCGCCGATACAACCCACCTCGCCGGTCGAAGCCATCTCTACGCCAAGTACAGGGTCTGCCTTTTGTAATCTCGAAAAAGAGAATTGAGGGGCTT
>WQTX01000176.1 GCA_009786075.1 Bacteroidota bacterium
CTTCGTGTCTTTCTGTCTTCGTGCCTTCGTGTTTACTCTAAAAAAACGCGCTTGCGCGCAAAAAATGAACACGAAGACACGACGACATGAAGACACGACGATTGAAAAATTACTTAACTAAACGACATTGATTTCCTAATCCCTTTTTTAGCCAACTGCCCACAAGCCCCCTGTATATCTTTCCCTTTGGAATAACGAATATTCACAATCAAATTCAAGCGTTCCAAAAAGGCAACAAATGCCTCAAACGTTTGTTTTTCCGATTTTTCAAACTGCGAATTTTCGTGCGCATTGTATTCAATAATATTGATTTTTACCGGAAAACGTTTGGTAAAATCAGCCATTTCACGAGCGTGTTCTATGCTGTCGTTCACACCGTTGAGCAAGGTATATTCTATGGAAATGCGGTTGTGCGTTTTTTCGTAATAATAGGCAAGCGCTTCGCTCAATTTTTGCAAATCGTTAGCTTTATTTACCGGCATTAGTTTTGTGCGCAAACCATTATTTCCGGCGTGCAGAGAAACTGCCAAATTGCAGGCAAAACCATCATCGGCAAGTTGTTTTATAAATTTCACAATACCGGCAGTAGAAAGCGTTATGCGTGAAGGCGCCATAGCTTGCCCCTTTGCTTCGGTCAATCGTTCGATTGATTTCATTACGTTTTCGTAATTTTGCAAGGGCTCGCCCATGCCCATATATACAATATTGGAAACGCCGTGTCCGCTGCGTTCACGGGCAATTTCGTTGAGCGCAAAATACTGGTCGGTAATTTCGCCTACGGTCAAATTGCGGGTAAAACCCTGTGCGCCTGTTGCGCAAAACGTACAGCCCAATCCGCAGCCCACTTGCGACGAAACGCAGGCTGTCAAACGGTCTTTTGCAGGAATTAATACGCCTTCTACAAAACAGCCGTCGTTCAAGCGAAAACTCACTTTTATAGAACCGTCTTTGCTACACAATTGTGAATCAACCTGCACGGTTTGAAAATAAAATTTAGCTTTAAGTTGTTCACGGAATGATTTTGAAAGATTCAACATTTCATCGAAATTGCGCACGCCCTTTTGCCACAACCATTGATAGAGTTGTTCAACACGGAATTTTTTTTCGCCCATTTCGAGGCAAATTTTTAGGAGTTCGTTGTAGGAGAGTGATAGTATGTCCATTGTATTAAGAGCCCCCTAAATCCCCCTCAAGGGGGACTTTGGAACTGTGGTTATTTGTTTAACTTTTGTTTAATTCTATTACTTTTCATTACTTATTTTTTCCGAAAGAGAGGATGGTAGAGCTTCGGGAAGTCCCCCTTGAGGGGGATTTAGGGGGCTTATTTCAAACATTTTCGACCAATTTTTTCCGGTAATAAAAAACGTGCCGCGTTCTCTATTAAATGCTATTCCGTTGAGAACATCGGTTTTATCGGTGCGATACTGCGGCGCAAGCAAATTTTTAAAATTGTAACGAGCAAGTACTTTGCCGGTTTTGGCATCAATTGCTACAATAAAATCGGTGGTGTAAATATTGGCAAAAATCACGCCGTCGACATATTCAAGTTCGTTCAATAATTTAATTGCGCCGGTGTTGTCGTACACAGCTATACGATTAATTACTTGCAAGTTTTCAGGATTGAGTACATATAAAAATTCACTTCCATCGCTCATAATCAAATTTTTACCGTCGTTGGTCAATCCCCAGCCTTCGGTGTTGTAGGCAAACGAACCAATTTGGCGGAATGAATTGAGGTCGTAAATAAAACCTGTTTTTTCTTGCCATGTTAGTTGGTAAATTCGATTGTTTAAAATGGTAAGCCCTTCGCCAAAAAATTGCGCATCAAGCGGCAATTCGGCAAGCGTTTTTCCAGTTGTAAAATCGGTTTTTCGCAAACGGGATTTTCCGTATTCGCCGGCGCTTTCATATAATATGTTACCTGAAAATTCCAAACCTTGCGTGTAAAAATTATTGTCGCGAGGAAATACATTGACAATGCGATACTCGCCCAATTTCGGCTCTAAATCGGAAACTACGGTAAGTTTGTGAGAATATTTTTCGCTGTGCTCGCCGGAAAAGAGAGCAATGTGTATGGTTTTTGCTCCCATTGGAATATTTTGCAAAGCAAAGCTGTACACATTTTTCGTATTGTGAGGCAACGTGAGTTTGAAATTATCAATCGCAATCACAAGCGAATCTATTTGTTTTGATTCACTGCGTACGCTGAACGAAACGCTATCGTTCACAGCAATTTTCGCAGGCGAAAGTAATGTGGTGCTAAAATATTTTTTTTTGGAATCGTCGCAACTTGCTATCAACAAGGATATTGCAAAAATAAAGATTGCTCGTAATTTCATCTGTTTTGAATTTGTGCGAACAAAGATACAAATTAATGGACAATGAATAATGAACAATTAACAATAAAAAATATGAGTTATTTAAAGTCTGTTTAAATTTTAATCAAAATAAATAGTATGAATTAGTCCAATAAATTAACTTCGTGTCTTCATGTCTTTCTGTCTTCGTGTTCACTAAAAATGCGC